>JAFAXD010000277.1 GCA_019241285.1 Xanthobacteraceae bacterium
CGACCCCGCGATCCGGGAGCAGCGCAGCTTTCATGTAAACCCTTGCCAGCTCTGTGGTTGTCGTGTGAACAGTGCAAAATAGGGCGCGGGGTGCGCGACCTCAAGGGCGCTAGATTAGAATGCCGGACAGCTACGATCTCATTCTCAGGGGCGGCACCGTCGTCAATCAGGACGGCGCCGGGGCGCGCGACGTCGGCATTACCGATGGCAAGATCACCGCGCTCGGCCATCTCGCCCGCGCGTCCGCCGGCGAGGTGATCGACTGCACCGGTCTCACCATCCTGCCGGGCGTCATCGACACCCAGGTGCATTTCCGCGAGCCGGGCATGACCCACAAGGAGGACCTGGAAAGCGGCTCGCGCTCGGCGGTGCTAGGCGGGGTCACGGCCGTATTCGAGATGCCCAACACCAATCCGACCACGACCAGCGCGGACGCGCTCGCCGACAAGATCGCGCGCGGCCGTCACCGCATGCATTGCGATTTTGCGTTCTTCATCGGCGGTACGCGCGAGAACACCAATGAGCTGCCGGACCTCGAGCAGCTTCCCGGCTGTGCGGGGGTGAAAGTGTTCATCGGCTCGTCCACGGGCTCGCTGCTGGTCGATGATGACGACGGCGTGCGCCGCGTGCTGCAGGTGATCCGCCGCCGCGCCTCATTTCACTCCGAGGACGAGTTCCGCCTGCGCGAGCGGGCGCACCTGCGCGTCGCCGGCGATCCGCGCTCGCACCCGGTGTGGCGCGACGAGCTGGTCGCGCTCACCTCAACCAAGCGGCTGGTGACACTGGCGCGCGAGACCGGCAAGCGCGTGCACGTCCTGCACATCACCACCAAGCAGGAGATGGCGTATCTGCAAAACCACCGCGACGTCGCATCCGTCGAGGTGACGCCGCATCATCTCACGTTGGAAGCGCCGGATTGCTACGAGCGCCTCGGCACCTTCGCACAGATGAACCCGCCGGTGCGCGGCGGCACGCATCGGGCGGCGTTGTGGAGGGCGCTCGATCAGGGTTTGGTTGACGTGCTTGGCTCCGATCACGCGCCGCACACGCGCGAGGAGAAGGAGAAGACCTATCCGAACACGCCCTCCGGCATGACCGGCGTGCAGACGCTGGTCCCGATCATGCTCGATCACGTCAATGCCGGGCGGCTCTCCTTGCAGCGTTTTGTTGATCTCACCAGCGCCGGTCCGCAGCGCCTGTTTGGTATCGCTGGCAAGGGGCGCATCGCGCTCGGTTACGATGCCGATCTCACGGTGGTCGATCTCAAGCGGCGGGAAACCATTACCAATGAATGGATGGGCTCACGCGCTGGCTGGACGCCCTATCACGGCCAGACGGTGACGGGTTGGCCGGTCGGTACCGTGATCCGTGGACGCCGGGTGATGTGGGAGGGAAGCTTTGTGACAGCCGCGCAAGGCGAGCCGGTGCGGTTTTTGGAAACCTTAGCCGGCAACGCGTGATCGCGGCTACTGCCGCTGCCGGCGCACCGAAAACTCGCCGTTCTTGATCCGCGACGGCAGGTTCTCCGTGAAGTGCGCAGTCGCCTCTTCGCCGTAGGTGCCGATCAGCTCGCTGAGCGCCCGGAACAAACAAGCCTGCGCCATGCAGTCGCCGTCGACGCCGTCGAGATGCGCTTCCGCCCAGGCTTCGTGCAGGTAGGTGAGCGCCACCTGCTTCTGCTCATGGTCCGGAATAGGATCACGCAACAACTTGGTGAATGTCAGCATGGCTTGGCCCCTGTCGCCCGTGCGACCAGCAACAAATTAGCACGCGCGGCGGGCGCGGCTACGCAGACCTTGCGAAAGGGTTAATTCGCGAAATTCGTGTCCCGGACGCGGTGCAGCGCGTAGCTCTTGCGGAGCGGTGCTCCGCAGATCCGGGACCGTTACAGGCGACGATCTTTGTGGCGGTCCCGGGTCTGCAGCGCACCGCTTCGCGCTGCGCTGCGCCCGGGATACGTGCCGGCATCAATTCGCGTATCTTGCCGTGACCTCGCGGGCGATTTTGGCGCCCTCTTGCAGGTAGCGGCGGATGGCGACCTCAGCGGCCGGCGTGCAGGTGCGGTAGGTTTGCTGAAACCCGCTGTAGCCGCGGTTGAAGCCCGCCACCATGCGGGCGCGGCGGTCGGTGCCCTGGGCCTCGGCGTCGATCAGGGCCTGCATCTGGGTGCGCCAGCGGTCGGCGTCGTCCTTAAAACCGCAGATCGGCCGCAGGTAGTGCAGGGCGCCGAGGATTTCCGAGAGCCGTGACAGGCTGTCATCGAGTGACGTGTTCGTTGCCTGCGCCTGCGCCGAATGGCTCGGGCCGGCCAGGCCGATGACGAGCGCCAGGGCGATGATGTACCGCGTCATGGCCCCGCTATGCCCCGGGATGGGGCCGGGTGCAAGCTATCCCTCGATGAGGGCAATCGCCGTGGCGACGATTTCGGCGAGCCCCTCGGTGGTCTGGAGGCCCGCAAGCTCGGTCGGTGCAAGCCAGCGCACGTCCGCCAACTCCTCGTTCAGCAGCGGCTCCCCGGAGACCAGCCGTGCCGCGAAGGGCAGAATGACGAAGTGCTGCTCGACCTTGCCAGCTGCGTCGCGGGCGACACGCTCGCGGTAGCCGGCAAGCGCCACGGGCTCGATGACGAGGTTCGTCTCTTCCAGGATCTCGCGCGCAACCGCCTCGCGCAGCGTCTCGCCGACTTCGACCACCCCGCCGGGCAGCGTGTAGATGCCATGCGCCGGCGCCCGCGCGCGCCGGGCGATCAGCACACGGCCATCCTGCACGATTGCCGCGCTGACCGCGAGAATCGGCCGCGCTGGATAAGTCCGTGAGGTGGGGTTGCTTTCCGTCGCGGGACTGGTCAACTGCAACGATCCATGTGCGGGCGCTATTTGATCATAACCACTCCGGAAGCGATGCGGGCGTTTTTCCGCTATCTGGAGCAGCCCAACTTTCCGCCACGCTACAACGTGGCGCCGACCCAGCCGATTCC
>JAFAXD010000054.1 GCA_019241285.1 Xanthobacteraceae bacterium
GGATCCTCGGGCCTGAGCTTGAGGCCGGCGTCGCAGTCATCGCGCGCGCCGTCGAGATCCGTGCCGACGATCAGCCGCGCCCAACACCTGTTGCTGAATGCGAACGCTGATTGCGGATCAAGCTTGATCGCTTGGGTGAAATCCTCAATCGCCCGCGGGTAATCCTTCTTGTCCAGATAAACGAGCCCGCGTCCGTTGAAATCGTTGGCGTTGCCCGGATCCAGCCGCAACGACTCGTTGAAATCAGCGATCGCATGATCGAGATCGCCATGCGCCCGCCAAGCGCGCGCGCGGTTGCCATAGGCATAGGCATAGGTCGGGTCAACGTGGATTGCCTCGCTGTAGTCGGCGATCGCGTGTTCGTAGTCATGCCGCGCCTGGTTCACGAGCCCGCGGCTATAGAGCGCGCGCACGTGGCGGTGATTGAGCCGGATCGCCTGTGTGAAATCCGCCATCGCGCGCTCGTAATCCGGCTGATTGTAGTGCACCAGGCCGCGCCCCACGAAGGCATCCGAATCTTTCGGATCGAGGCGAATGGCTTCGTCGAAGTCGGCGATTGCGTCCTTGAAATCACCCTTCGCCGCATAGGCGTCGCCGCGATTGACGAACATCCGCACGCGCTTGGGCTCGAGCTTGATCGCGGTGGTGTAATCGGCGATCGCGTGCTCGATATCCCCCTTGGCCAGGTAGGTCTCGGCCCGGTTGGCAATCGCCGCGCGGTGCGTTGGGTCGATCAGCAGTGCCGCGGTGTAGTCGGCGATCGCCTGGTCGAGATCGCCCTTGAGCCCGTAAGCGTTACCGCGGTTGGACAGCGCGCTCACATATTTCGGATTGAGCCGGATGGCGGACGTGTAGTCGGCGATCGCCTGGTCGATGTCGCCGATGCCGTAATAGGCGTTGCCGCGGTTATAGGACGCGATCGCCTGGTACTTGCGCGTTTCGCGGCCCGCTTTGATGACCGCGGTGCAGCCGCTGATTGCCTTCTCGGCCGGATAGGCGTTGCCGTCATTGGCGCAACGCGCCCACTCGAGCGCCTGCTGCGCAGCGGCGGGCGTCGCGACAACAAACGCAAACCCAACACAACACAACCAACCCCGCAGGCGGCGCGCCAACATCCCAGCCATATCCGTGCGGCCCGCACCCTTGCCCAAACCGAAAGGCGCCAGCACGCAATGTTAATTGCAGTTCGACCGCACAAGACTACAAGCAAGTTCGCCAGATTGGCTAGCTCCTACTCGCAAAGGCCGTCCCATGACCAAGCCCGTGCCGCGCAATGATATCGAATCCCAGTGGATGCCATTCACGGCCAACCGGCAGTTCAAGGCCGCGCCGCGCATGATCGTCTCGGCGCAGGGGATGCACTACACGTCTCATGATGGCCGCCGGATCCTCGACGGAACCGCCGGCCTGTGGTGCTGCAATGCCGGCCACGCGCATCCCAAGATCGTCGCGGCCGTGCGCGAGCAGGTTGGTCGCCTCGATTACGCACCGGGGTTCCAGATGGGCCACCCGCTCGCCTTCGAGGCCGCAGCGCGGGTTGCCGGCATGCTGCCCGGCGATCTCGACCGGGTGTTCTTCACCAACTCGGGCTCCGAATCCGTCGACACGGCGCTCAAGATCGCGCTCGCCTACCACCGGGTGCGGGGCGACGCCGCGCGCACGCGGCTGATCGGGCGCGAGCGCGGCTATCACGGGGTCGGCTTCGGCGGCATCTCGGTCGGCGGCATCTCGAATAACCGCAAGCTGTTCGGCGCACTCCTCCCCGGCGTCGACCATCTGCCGCATACCCATGATCTCGATCACAATGCCTTTACGCGCGGCCAGCCCAAATGGGGTGCGCATCTCGCCGATGTCTTGGAGCGGATCGTGCAGCTGCATGATCCCTCGACCATCGCCGCCGTCATCGTCGAACCGATGGCCGGCTCGACCGGCGTGCTGGTGCCGCCGCTCGGCTACCTCGAGCGCCTGCGCGCGATCTGCGATCGCTATGGCATCCTGCTGATTTTCGACGAGGTGATCACCGGCTTCGGCCGGCTTGGCTCGAGCTTCGCGGCCGAGCATTTCGGCGTGCTCCCTGACATGGTGACGCTTGCCAAGGGCTTGACCAACGCAACGATCCCGATGGGCGCGGTTGGCGTGCGCGAAGGCATCTACCAGGCCTTCATGGGCGGGCCGGCGGAGGCAATCGAGCTACCGCACGGCTACACCTATTCGGGGCATCCCGTCGCGGCAGCGGCAGCGCTAGCTGCCATGGATGTGTACGAGCAGGAAGAGCTGTTCGGACGCGCCGCCGAGCTCGCCCCCTATTTCGAGGATGCCGCGCACGCGCTGCGCGAGCGCCAGCACGTGATCGACGTCCGCAATATCGGTCTCGTCGCCGGCATCGAGCTGACCCCGCGCCCCGGCGAGCCGACCAAGCGCGCTTACGAGACGTTCGTGAAGTGCTATGAGCGCGGCGTATTGATCCGCACCACCGGCGACACCATCGCGCTCTCGCCGCCGCTGATCATCAACAAGACCGAGATTGATTTGTTGTTCGGCACGCTCGGCGAAGTGCTGGATACGGTGCATTGAACGCTGTTTTCAAACAACTCGCCTCACTCTCCTTCGTCATCGCCGGGCTTGCCCCGGCGCTCCCGATCATAAGGCACAGCCTTGCTTTCCTAAGCGAGATGGCCGGGACGGGGCACCCGCGCGCTTGCGCGCGGGGACCCCGACAAGCCAGGCCATGACGAGCCGATGGAAATCCGTTAACTACGGACTAGCGTTGTTCAACAACTTCTCCGGCGGCGGGCCGCCCCATTGCGAGACCAGGGCTTCTTCCGCCGGCACCAGGTTGGAGCCGTTCTTCACATTGAGGCGATCGCTGTCTGCCCAGTGCTCGTGCGTGCGGCCCCAGGGGTCCGACCAGTAATCATAAACCTGGCTGCCCAGCACGTGACGGCCGATGCCCCACATGTGCTCGTAGCCGCATTGGGTCAGATAGTCGTGGCCGATGCAGACGTCGTCGATGTCCTGCACCTCGAACGACAGGTGATTGAGCCCGGTCTTCTCGTGCCGCAGCACGAAGAACACGTGGTGGTCGACGTAGGTGTCGCCGCGATCGAGCCGATTGAACGAACCGATCAGATGCTCCTTCTCGCCGGCGTAGACATCATCAGAACAGATGAAGCCCAGGTAGTCGCGGAACCATGCCAAGGTTTCCTCGAACTTGGGCGTGTTGAGCACACCATGGGCGATGCGCTTCACGCTCGATGGCCCTTTCTTGATCCGCATCAGCTCGCCGGCGCGGGCGAGCGGATCGGGCCCGCTGTTGACCCGCTGCCGCTTCACCGGAATGGGCGCAAGCTTCTCCATCCCGTAGATGACTTCGATCTGATAGCCGTTCGGCTCGGTCAGCCGAACGCGCTGGCCACCGCCCGGCTCATCGAGATGCTCGACCCCGGTGGCGCCCGGTGCCCTGGCGAGGCGCTTGAGGTCGTCCTCGCTCTCGGCGTGGTAGGCAAAGCCGACGAATTTCGGATCGCCCTTTTCGGTGACGTGGATGTGGTGCGGCGGGTCGGTGCCGCGCATGTAGAGTGCGGTCGGCGTGCGCGCGGTGCGCACCAGTCCGAACCGTGTCAGAAATTCTTCCGCTTTGTCGAGGTCGGGCGAGCGCAGGCGCCCGTACGCCATGTCCGCCACCTTGATGTGGGCCATCTAGTCTTCCTCCCTGATCAGGACACCTAGAATCGAACAATTTGCCGCCGCGCGCAACCGTCTCCAGCGGAGGGCGCCTATGTTGCACGGCCGAAAATATACGGCTACCAGTCGCGCGCGGCCGGACCTGACAGGGAGCAGAGCATGCGCTTGCCCAACCGCTATCGCCGATTGGACGGCCTCGTGCTCGGGGTTGCGACCGCAATCGTCGTATTCGCGGCAGCCGCGGCCAAGGCCGAGCCCGGCCCGTTCGCGGCACTCGCCGGATCGTGGTCAGGCGGCGGAGAAGTGAATATGTCCGACGGCTCCGTCGATCGCCTGCGCTGCAAGGCGACCTATTCGGTCGGCGGTGGTGGGGCCACCGCAACGCTGAACCTGCGTTGCGCCAGCGACAGCTACAACTTCGATCTGACCGGCAACGTGCGCAGCCAGGGCGGCACCGTATCGGGGACCTGGACCGAGGCGACCCGCGGCATTGGCGGCACTGTCAGCGGCACTGCCGCGCCCAACGGCATCAGCTTGCAGGTGATCGGCCCGACCTTCGCGGCTGGGTTGGCCCTGTCGGTGAACGGCAGCAAACAGGCGATCTCGATCTCCGCCCCAGCCTCGGAGATCCGCTCCGCCAGTATTTCGCTGACCAAGAGCTGATCACCCGCGCCGGCGGAACAGCGGCAACGTGCGCAGATAGGTGAAGGTCGGGCGCAGGATCAGGAAGTCCGCGACCAGTGCCGCCAGCATCGCGAGCGCGCTGAGCCATCCGAACAGCCGCAGCGACGGTAGATCGGAGAACACCGTCACGGCGAGCCCGCAGGCGAGCACGATCGACGTCACCACCAGGGGTGGCCCCATCTGCACGGTTGCGCGCTCCACGCCGGCCTTGGGATCTTCATCCGGCGTCTCCTCGAAACGCAGCCGGTTGAGGAAATGGATGGTCGCGCTCAGGCCGAGGCCGAAGCTCACGATCAGCGCTATGGCGCTCGCGAACTGCAGGCCCTCGCCCATGACCCAAAGGACGGTGCCGGCGAGAAACACGGGGAAGATCGCCGGCGGCATCACGGCGAGCATCACCATCACCGAACCGAACGCGATGCCGATGAACGCCGCTACGAACACAATCTCGATGGTCAATCCGCGATTGAGCTTGTCGATCATCAACGCACTGTTGCGCGCCGCAAGCGCGGAGAGCCCGGTGACCGCAACCTCATAACCGGGAAACTCCGTTCGCACGCGATCGAGCTTGTGATCAAGATCCTGGACGAGCGGCAGGAGATTGCTCGCGTCCGCGTCAGGCACACGCCCGCTCACCACGACCGCGTCCTGTTCCTGCGAGATGAAGCGCCGCGTCAGATATTTGGGGAGAATGTCGACGTATTGTTTGAGCGTCGCCACATCAGCCATGCCGTTGCGTTCGGCAAGCCAACGGCGCAGCGTTTCCAGCGACCAGACATTGCCGACACCAGGCTCGCGCTCCAGCACCGAATGCACATTGGCGATGATAGCGAGCGACTTCGACGCGTAGAGCGACTGCCCGGGCGGGAACTTGATCATCACATCGATCGGGTTGGAGCCGGTGAGCTTGCTGTCGATGCGCGAGCTCGCCGCCACTGCCTGCTCGCGATCGGGAACCTGATCGGCGAGCCGATAGCGCGGCTGCAGGTTCACGTAGATCGCCCCGAGGATCACGATGATCACGACGCCGGCCAGCGTATAACGGCCCGGATGCCCGACCATCTTGGCAGCGATCCAGCCGCAGAACCGCTGCAGCGCGTTGAGCGGTCCGCTGGTGGTGCGATCATGTAGAGCGAGATCCTGCTTGCCGCTGATCAGCAGGATCCCCAGCAGCGGAATGAGCGTGAGCACGGCGACGAGCGCGATCAAGCTGGCGATCAGGCCGGCCTGGCCGAAGGTGCGGATGAGGTCGGACTCGGAGATCTGCAAAGCCAGAAACGACAGCGCCGCCGCGCCGTGGGTGAGGACACACGCCGGCCCGACGATGTGCAGCGCGTTGCGGAAGGCCTGGTACTTGTCGTCGCCGGCGATGAGCCGCGCACGCGCCGCGAAGGTAAGCTGCATCGAGTCGGAGAACGTGATCACCATGATCAGCGGCGTCATCACGTTGAGGAACATGTTCAGGCGAAACCCGAGCCAACCGAGCGTGCCGAGCGCCAGCAAAATCGCGATCAGCGGGGGCGCCGCGGCAATGATCATGAATGACGGCCGGCCGAAGAACACGACCGCGATCAGGCATCCGAGCGCAAACCCGAACGCGTTGTAGATCAGCCGGTCGCGCTCCACCGCGTTGCGGATCTCGAGCTGCATCACCGGAACGCCGGAGAGTTTGACGTAGAGCCCGGTGCTGCCGAGGTCGCTCTTGATCGTGTCCTGGATCTGGCGGACGACGTCGGCGAGCGCGTTGGAGCGCACGGTGGCCGGCTCGAGCGCAAGCACCACCAAGGCCAGCGTGCCGTCATCGGAGAGGAGCTTGCCGCGAATGATGTCGTTCGACATCACGCGCCCGATCAGCTCGTCGTAAGCCGCGCCCTCCGGCAGGTCGGCGGGAAACAAGGGCGGCGGAACGCCGCCCGCCTGCGACGGCGGCAAGCGCGCCGAGAACATCGAGACCAGGCCGCGCGTGCCATCGATCAGCTGCAGGTCGGTGACGAAGTCGCGGAATTTCCCGAGGTTGTCGCGCGCGAGCAGCGTCTTGCCCTCGATCACCACCAGCACGTCGAACTCGTTGGAGGGAAAGCGCCGCGTCAGCTCCTCATATTGTTTGAACTCGGGTGTGTCGGATTGAAACAACCGGCTGAGCGAATCATCGACCTGGATGCGCGTGAGGCCGATCGCCGCGGCAATGGTCAGCACCACGAACAGCACGCCGACAATCACCGGGTGCGCCAGCGAAACGAGGCCAAGCCGCTCGATCCCGAGCGCGATCGGCCGGCGCGCTGCCGCATGACCCAACGCCGAGCCCTCGCCGTGCGGCGTGGCCCCAGACCGGTCGGGAGCGGCGAATTGATTCATTACGAGCCTTTCGAACGACGCAGCCGTTTTACATCCGGTGCCCGGTATAGAGAGGGTATCGCGCGAACGAAAGCGGACGGTTGCGGTCGGTGCGGCTGCTTACCCTCCCCCTTGTGGGGAGGGTCGGCGCGCTCTTGCGCGCCGGGGTGGGGGTAGCAGTGTGATGCGAGGCGCGGGCAACGCGAACGACTTCGACCCCACCCCGGCGCTGCGCGCCGACCCTCCCCACAAGGGGGAGGGTAAAAAACCTCACCTACCGCGCGCCGGTCTCCACCGCCGCTGCACGCGGATTTTTTCCCAGCATCCGCCCGATTGTATTGAAATTCGCTTTTTGCTGATCGCTCAGCGACGCGTACACATTGCCGAGTGCGCGGCCTACAATCATTGCGGCATAAAGCATCGTATTCAAACGATCGCCGGCTGCGTCGAGGCGTTGCAGCGGCGTCGTGAGCGCCTGGCGCGGGCAGGACGACGCAACCGCTTGCGCCATCTGGAAGGAGATTTGGCGCAGCATTTCCAGCGCGGCGCGTTGCTGGTCATTGGGCTCGAGCACCTGCTCGATCTGATCGCGCGGCCAGGCGACTTGCACCGCATCGGCCGTGCACGCGACCTTGCTGTTCGGCGTATCGAGCCGGACGCGCTGCTGCTCGTTCAGCGCGTTATAGGCCTTCTCCACCGGCGTGCGCAGCGTGAGCATCGCTTGGCGCAGCGCCCAGAGCCGATCCGAAATCGCTTTCATACGCTCGGGCGGCGCAGCGGTGGCAAACGCCGGCGCGCAGGCCGCATCGATGCGCGCCAATGCTCGCACCATCGCATCGTGCAGGTCGTCGAACGGGGGGCGTTGCTCCGGCGTGAGCGCGAGCCGGTCCTCGATTTGTTTGAACCCCGCGTCCGCGGCATCAGCATTCGTCGCCGCGCAACTTTGTGCATCCGCTCCGCCCGTCGCGCCTGGCGGCACGATCACGCCCGCGAATACATCCCGGAAACCGTGGCTCCAGAACGCATTGTCTGTGCCGCCGGACGCAAAGGTGAAACCCGCCAGGTCCTGATAGGCCGCCGGCCAGTAGACAGAAGCCGGCGGCGGGGTGGCGGGAGCCGCAATGGCGGGCGCCGCCGCAGCTCCTATCCCGCCCGCAACGGCGGCGGGCGCTGGGCTCCGGCGTGCGTACCGCCAACGCGACGCGCCCCAATGGCGCGCATAGTGCGGATGAAAATGGTGATGGTGGTACGCGTAGTGGTGATGATGTCCGCGATGCACCCGCGCCCCGAAGAGCAGCCCGAGCAGGCTGCGCGCCGGCGCCGGTTCCGGAACCAACGCCCCCAGGGCGGCGCAGATGGCGAGGCATACGAGCAATCGGCGACGCATGGCCACTCCGGCAGCTTGCGTCTGAACCAACTTTGACCTGCCGGGTCGGGTTCCTGACCCTTGGTGTGTGAATTTGCCATCAAGGCGGAAAGCCGCTACCCGTCTGCCACCCAAATAGGCACGGAGGTTCGGGTGAAACGCACTATTCGCTTGGCGATTCTAGGGGTTACTGCTGGTTGGGTAGGCTTTGCTACGACCCCGTCCTTCGCCCAGGGCGGAACCCCGGCGGAAAACGCCGCCTGCCGGCCTGATGTGGTACGGCTCTGCCGTAACGCCGCGCCTGATAGCGGCCGGGTTCTCGCCTGTCTGCAGGCCAATCGCGGGCGCCTGAGCAAGACTTGCATCCGCGTCCTGGCAGCCCACGGTCAATAACGTCGCGTTGGACCATCAATTGCGCCGGTCGGCAATGAAATGCGCCGCCGAGATGAGGGTGGCCGCCGCTGCGCCGAACGGCGCCAAGACCTTCTCGGCGTCGGCGACCAGGGCCTGCAACCGCGCCCTGGCACCGGCGACGCCGAGGATCTGCACCATGGTGGCCTTGCCGGCCGCCGCATCCTTGCCGGTTGCTTTGCCCACCACCGCTTGATCGCCTTCGACGTCGAGCAGGTCATCGGCGATCTGGAACGCCTGGCCAATGCCGATCCCGTAGCGGTTCAGTGCCGCAGCCTGATCGGGGCTGGCGCGCCCAAGGATGGGGCCCGCGCAGCAGGCAAACCGCAACAGTGCGCCAGTCTTCATGGATTGCAGGGTCGCCACATCATGTTCGCTCATGACCTGCCCGGCCGTCGGGGCAAAGCGTCCTTCCGCCGCGAGGTCGAGCATCTGCCCCCCGGCCATGCCACCGATTCCGGAGGCGCGCGCCAGCAAGTTGACGAGTCGAACCCGGACCTCGGCATCAGGATGCGTCTCTGGGCGCGACAGAATATCGAACGCGAAGGTGAGCAATCCGTCGCCCGCCAGAATCGCCGTCGCATCGTCGAACGCCTTGTGCGCGGTCGGCCGGCCGCGCCGCAGGTCATCATTATCCATGGCCGGAAGATCGTCATGCACCAGCGAGTAGCAATGCACGCATTCGAGCGCCGCGCCGGCCATCAGCGCGTTCGCGCGCGGCACCCCGAACAAAGCGGCCGATTCAACCACCAGGAACGGCCGCAGCCGCTTGCCGCCACCAAGGCTGCCGTAGCGCATGGCATCGAGCAGCCGTCGTGGCCGGCTGATCTCATCGGGCTGCGCAGAGGGCGCGAGCAGGCGGTCGAGCAACTCTTCCGTCTCTTGCGCAACCGCATCGAGACGGGCTGAAAACGACGCCCCGGACGTGGAATCAAGCATCTGTGAAACCGTTATATTCTGTCGTCATACGCCTGTCGGATACGATAAGACCATGACCGCATTGGCGCTAAAAGCAAGGGACTGGGCGTGATCGTGGGTCTGATTGCATCGCTGTCGGTCGCGGCGTGGGCTTACCTCGCCCTCGCGCGTGGCGCCTTCTGGCGCACGCGCGAGCGTGACGTCAAGACACCCGCGCCTGCATCCTGGCCACCGGTCACCGCCATCGTTCCCGCGCGCGATGAGGCGGAGAGCATCGCGCGCAGCATCGGGTCGCTGATTGATCAGGATTATCCGGGCGAGTTTGCGATCATTCTGGTGGATGACGAAAGCCGCGATGGCACCGCATCGCTCGCGCGCGCGGCCGCCACGGCACGCGGCAAGTCGGAGCAGCTGACGATCCTTGCCGGCAAGCCCCTGCCGTCCGGTTGGACCGGCAAATTGTGGGCGCAGAATCAAGGCGTCACGCAAGCCGGACAAGGCAATCCAGCCCCGCGCTACCTCCTGCTCACCGACGCCGATATCATGCACGCGCCCGACTCGCTGCGCACGCTGGTGAGCGAGGCGGAAGCGGGCAGTCTCGCCCTCACCTCGCGCATGGCCATGCTTCGCTGTGAGAGCTTGGCGGAGCGCCTGCTGATCCCCGCGTTCATCTTCTTTTTCCAGATGCTCTATCCGTTTGCCTGGGCCAATGACCGCCAGCGCACGACCGCTGCCGCCGCCGGCGGCTGCATGCTGGTGCGCCGCGATGCGCTAGAGCAGGCTGGCGGACTTTCCGCCATCCGCGACGCGCTGATCGATGATTGCGCACTGGCGCGGCTGATCAAACGCTTCGGCCCGATCCGCATCGCGCTAACGCAGCACGTGACCAGCATCCGCCCCTACCCGGCCATTGCGGACGTCGGCCGCATGATCTCGCGCTCGGCCTACGCGCAACTGAACTACTCGGCGATACTGCTCGCCGGAACCATCGCCGGGCTTACACTCATTTATCTGGCGCCGGTGCTGCTCGCGTTGTTCAGCGATGGCGCGACCCGCATCGCCGGCCTCGCGTGCTGGATCGCGATGGCTTTCCTGTTCCAACCAACCCTGCGGTTCTATCAGGTCTCTCCCGTTTATGGCTTGCTGCTGCCGGCAATCGCCGCGATCTACATGTGGTTCACCTGCGCCTCGGCGCTCGCGCATGCGCGCGGACGCGGCGGCATGTGGAAGGGTCGCGCCCAAGCCCCGGTGACCCGATCATGAGCAGTGCCGGCGAACTGCGGTCGGGCAAGTCGCACCGGGATGAGAACTTTCCGGTAGCGTCCTGGCTCATTCATCCGCGCCACCGCGCGCCTATCCTCGCCTTCTATCACTTCGTGCGCACCGCCGATGACATTGCTGATCACGCCGAGCTCAAGCCGGAGGAGAAACTCGCGCTGCTCGATCAGCTCGAAGTCGATCTGGACGGCGCCGGCGATCGCAATCCGGAAGCTGTGACGCTACGCAAGGAACTCACCCAGCGTGGGCTGTCTCCGCGCCATGCCAAGGACTTGCTGACCGCGTTTCGGCTCGATGTCACCAAGCTGCGCTATCGCGACTGGGACGATCTGATCGGCTACTGCGCCTATTCGGCGATGCCGGTCGGCCGTTTTGTCTGCGACGTGCATGGCGAGAGCGAAACGGTGTGGCCTGCCAACGATGCACTCTGTGCGGCGCTGCAGATCATCAACCATTTGCAGGATTGTCAGGCCGATTATCGCAATCTAAACCGCGTTTATGTGCCACAGGACTCGCTTGCCGCCGCAGGGGTCGATGTCGAAGCGCTGGGCGAGGCCCGCGCCTCGCCGGCGCTGCTCGCCTGCCTGCACCGCCTTGCCGACAAGACCGAGTTGTTGCTGCGCCAGGCGGACGCCTTTCCGAGCCTGGTCGTTGATCGCCGCCTCGGCCTCGAGATCGCGGTCATCGTGCGCCTCGCGCATCACCTCACGGGCGTGTTGATGCAGCGCGATCCGTTGAGCGAGCGCGTGCATGTGTCAAAGCTCGGTGCACTCGGCCTGACCGTGCAGGCGGTCCTGCAGCATGGCATCCGCAGCCTGGGTGTCCGCGCGCCGGCCCGCCTGCCCGAGGTATCCGGCCGATGAGCATGGAGACGCCAAACCCAAACGATGCTGCGCCCGCCGAAAAGCGCGCCTCCGGCAGCTCGTTCTATACGGCGATGCGCATCCTGCCGCAGGCGCAGCGCGACGCCATGTTCGAGATCTACTCGTTCTGCCGCGCCGTCGACGACATCGCCGACAGCACCGGGCGGCGCGAGCAGCGCGTGCGCGAGCTCGCCATCTGGCGCAACGACATCGCGGCGATCTATGCCGGTCACGCGCCGCCGGCGCTGCAGGGGTTGGCGCAGGCCGTGCAGAGGTTCGGCCTCAAGCGCGAGGACTTCCTGGCCGTCATCGACGGCATGGAGATGGACGTCGTCGCCGATATCCGCGCGCCCGACTTCCCGACGCTGGAGATTTACTGCGATCGCGTCGCCTGCGCGGTTGGTCGCCTGTCCGTGAAAGTGTTTGGTCTGCCCGACGGCGCCGGTGTGGCGCTCGCCGACCAACTCGGACGCGCGCTGCAGCTCACCAATATTTTGCGCGACCTCGACGAGGATGCCGCTTTGGGCCGGCTCTATCTTCCGGCCGACGCGCTGCGGGACGCCGGCATCACCACGACCGACCCGCTCGTAGCCATTGCCGATCCGCGCATCGAGTGGGCTTGTCATTCTCTGGTCGCCCTCGCCCGAGCGCATTTCACCAAGGCCGAGCAGATCATGGCGCATTGTCCGCGCCGTAGCGTGCGGGCGCCGCGGCTGATGCGGGCGGTCTATCAAACAATCCTCGAGCGGCTGGTAGCGCGCGGTTTTGGCGCGCCGCGCACCCCGATCCGCATCGGCAAGCCGCTGCTTGTCTGGATGCTGATGCGGTACGCGATTATCTGATGCCAAAGTCGGTCCACATCATCGGTGCCGGGCTCGCCGGCCTCGCCGCCGCCGTGCGGTTGAGCAAATCGGGTGC
>JAFAXD010000464.1 GCA_019241285.1 Xanthobacteraceae bacterium
TGGTCTTGGTCCAACGTGCGCCGTCCTCGCTCTGCGCAAAGACGACGCGGTCGTGCAGCCGGAATGGCCGGTCTTGCCAGAACTCGATCGCAGCCGGGACCAGGCGATAGCCGATCCAGTACGGCGGGCGCGGCACCGTGCCGATCGTGTATTTGGCGGTCATGAGGGCCACCGCCTTCTCGAACGCGAAGCGGCTCTCGAGCGGTGAAGATTGCTGGCTCGCCCAGGCGCCGATCTGGGCCGCGCGCGGGCGTGACGCGAAGTAGGCGTCCGCCTCGGCGTCGCTGACCTGGTGGATGCTGCCGCGCAGGCGCACTTGGCGCTTGAGCGATTTCCAGTAGAACACCAGCGCCGCGCGCGGGTTGGCGGCAAGCTCGGCTCCCTTCTGGCTATTGGCATTGCTGTAGAACACAAAGCCACGCGCATCGTAGCCCTTCATCAGCACCATCCGGACGTCGGGCAAACCATCTGCGTCGACCGTGGCGAGCGCCATGGCGTTGGGATCGGCCGGCTCCGAAGCCTGGGCCTCGGCAAACCAGGTCGCAAAAAGCGCAAGCGGTTCATCCACTTGCGTGAAATCACCGGATGTTAACCCGCTCTGGTGTTCAATCGCGGCCGTCTCGGACATGGGGGGCCTGGTGTCAGGGGTCGCAACGCGTGAGCGCTTATATAGGGCAACGCCGTCCCGGCGCCTACGCCGGGAACGGGTCGTGCCGGCGGGCGCGTTGGCAATCGCGGCCCTCGGACTCTGTCTCGGCGGGTGCAGCTACTCGCTTGGATCTCTGCTCGATGAGGCCAAGGCCAAACCGGGCACCGTGGTCGCGGCAAGCAAGCTACCGAGCGATGCTGACCTCGCGTACGCAAGCGCGGCCGCCGCCGCGGCGCTGGCCAAGGGCGGCAAGGACATGAGTGCGCCGTGGGAGAACCCGCGCACCGGGGCGCGTGGGACCATTACGCCGATCGACACGGCCTACGCGCAAGATGGTTCGGAGTGCCGCGCCTTCCTCGCAAGCTACGTGGTCGAAAACGACGCCGCCTGGCTGCACGGCGAAGCTTGCCGCAAAGACGAAGGCAAATGGGTCGTGCGCAGCCTCAAGCCCTGGCAGCGGGATAAGGCTAATTTCACCTAGGTTTCGAAGCTACGGTTGCTTCAATGGAGCAATCGGGCATTGCGTCGCGGCGGCGTAACCCCCACATTTTGGCAAACGAATCTGGGTCAGGGGACCTTGCCGGCAATGACGTGGAGTGATCTGAATGCGCGACCCCTATGATGTGTTGGGGGTGCAACGTTCCGCCAAGCCGGCAGCAATCAAGAGTGCCTATCGGCGGCTTGCCAAGAAGCTCCACCCCGACGCCAATCCCAACGACCCCAAGGCTGCAGGCAAGTTCGCCGAGCTGAACACGGCCTACGAGATCCTGGGTGACGAGGCGAAGAAGCGCGCCTTTGATGCCGGCGAGATCGATGCCGAGGGCAAACCCGTCGCCCCCGCGTTTGAAGGGTTTGGCGCGCGGGGGCCCGGCGGCGGCTTTGGCGGCGGCGATAGCCGGTTCGAGACCTTCACCTGGGGGCCGGGCGGTTTTCAGCGCGGCGGCGGTGGAGCAGGCGGGGCGGGGGCCGGCGCCGCAGGCTTTGAAGATGTGCTCAAGGACCTGTTTGGTCGCGCCGGCGCCGGTGCGGCCGGTGCGCGCCCAGGCGGGCGGCGCAGCGGCTTCCAGTTTGAGCCCGATGACTTTGGCCCGCCGCCGGGCGGCCGCGATGTCACCGTCGCGGCGACCATTTCTCTGACCGAAGCCGCGAAGGGCACCAGCCGTCGTGTCTCGTTGCCGACCGGAAAAGAGGTCGAGGTCAAGATTCCCGCTGGCCTCGGTGATGGCCAGCAGATCCGGCTGAAGGGGCAGGGGCTGCCCGGCACCGGCGGCAACGGCGACGTGCTGATCACGGTGCACATCGCCGACGACCCGCGCTTCAAGCGCGAGGGCGCCGATCTGCGGATTGAACTCCCCATCACGCTCTACGAGGCGGTGCTGGGCGGTCAGGTGCGCGTGCCGACCCTCGACGGCGCGGTGTCGCTGACCATTCCGCCCGGGACCAGTAGCGGCCGCGTCTTTCGGCTGCGCGGCAAGGGCTTGCCGCAAAAGTCCGGCGCTGGTGATCTCTTCGCAACGGCCCGGATTGTGCTGCCCGAGGGAAACGATCCCGCGCTGGAACAGCTGATGCGCACTTGGCGTGAGACCAAGCCCTACGATCCCAGATCCGGGAGTCAGTAATCTGTATTCAGTTATCAGTGCCGGTTTGGTTGATTACTGAGTACTGACCACTGATTCCTGAGCTACCCTCCGCTCTTCGCGGGCGTGCGGTGACTGTCGATCTGATCGTAAGCCGCCGTCGCGACATCGTTGACCTTGGTGCGATCGCCTTTGCCGCTGACCACGTAGGCGATGTCGTTGTCAGCCCAATAAACCGCGGTTGCTTTGCCGATGTCGTTGTAACGCAGCGCCGTGTCGGGCGCGTTCGAGCGCGCGCAGTAGATCGTGTAGCGGTCGCCTGACGGTCCCTCATACATGAAGAATGCGGCCGGGCCGGTCGGGCCAGGCAAGAGGCGTCCGCCAACCAGCTTCAAGCCGAGCTTTTCCAGATCCGGTGCGCGCAGCTGATAGCCCACACGCTTGGACAGCCATTGCACCAGGTGATCGGCATCGCTCGCCGGCACTTCCACCGGATGACGGACCTCGACCACATAGAGATTGTAAGCATCGACCGCTTCGGCGGTGAATTGCTGGAACGGGCTGTGCTCTGAACGCGCCTGCTCGGACCACATGTCTCGGCCAAACCAACCCGCAGAGCCACCGACCAGGAACGCGAGCGCGGCCGCAGCCGCGATGCTCTTCCACGGCCACGTTCTCCGCGCCAAGCGCGCCACGTCGAAGCGCGCCGGAACCGGTTCGCTGGCCGCGGCGCCATAGCGGCTGCGGATCGACTCCGCCTGCGCCCGCCAGGCGCCGACCCGTGCGGTGTCGTCCGGATGCGTTGAGAGCCATGCCTCCACCGCCTCCTGGCGCTCCGGCGCGAGCTCGCCATCGACGTAGGCATGCAGCTCCTCTTCCGTGACGGGTTGATCGCGATCAAACATCCTTCGACCTCATTTCACGCGGCGCAGCGCCGGGCGCTCGCCGTCGAGATAGGCTTTTATTTGTGCCCGCGCGCGTGCCAAGCGCGACATCACGGTTCCGATCGGGACGCCTTGGATCTCGGCGACCTCGCGGTAGGTCAGTCCCTCAAGCACGACGAGCAGCAAGGCCACGCGTTGGTCTTCAACCAGGGTCGCCAATGCGCGCTCGATGTCGCGCATGCCGGCCTCCGGTCCGGCGAGATCGATCGCATCATCGTCCCCGATCGCCGTGTGGACCGGCCGCCGCGCGAGCGAGCGCAGGCGGTTGCGATTGAGATTGGTCAGGATGGTGTAGAGCCAGCTGCGAACCTCTTCGCCCTGGAACAGGTGCTCGGAGCGCAGGGCGCGAACCAGCGTATCCTGCACCAGGTCATCGGCCACGTCGGCGTTGCGTGTCAGCGCCCGCGCGTAGCGCCGCAGCGCCGGGATCGCAGCCTGAACGTTCTGTCGAAATGCCGCCACGGGCGTGCGCTCTCCCAATCGGTGACTTGCCGGGAACCCCTGCCCCGAACGACGCTCGGGGCAGGTCAGGGGCCGCGTCCGGCCAAGGTCTGACGTTCCTGCCAAGAACACCGGGATTGCACGCGGTATTCCAGGGCGTTGCCGCCGGCCCTCAACTTGATGGCCCTGGGACCCTATGCCATAGCGGTATACGGAATTCAGCCAGGTGGGCAGGGAGGTTCGATGGACGCCTCGGGTCTGTTGCGCGGAAAACGCGGCTTGATCATGGGGCTCGCCAACAATCGGTCGCTCGCATGGGGGATCGCCAAGGCGGCCCATGCGCACGGCGCACAGCTCGCCTTCACGTATCAGGGCGATGCCCTCAAGAAGCGGGTCGAGCCCCTAGCCGACGAGGTCGGCGGCATGGTGCTAGGCCATTGCGACGTGACCGATCCGGCAACCCTCGATGCCGTATTCGCGACCGCCGGGGAGGCGTTGGGCAGCATCGATTTCCTGGTGCACGCGATCGCTTTCTCGGACAAGGATGAACTGACCGGGCGTTATGTCGATACGACGCTGCCAAACTTCATCAAGACCATGACGGTGAGCTGTTACTCGTTCACCGCAGTTGCTCAGCGGGCCGAGAAGCTGATGCGCGACGGTGGGGCGCTGCTCACGCTCACCTATTACGGTGCCGAGAAATGGATGCCGCATTACAACGTGATGGGCGTCGCCAAGGCCGGGCTCGAAGCCTCGGTGCGCTACCTGGCGGCCGATCTCGGGTTGCGCAACATCCGAGTCAATGCGATCTCGTCCGGGCCGATCAAGACGCTCGCCGCATCCGGGATCGGTGACTTCCGCTACATCCTGAAATGGAACGAGTACAATTCGCCGCTGCGGCGCAGCGTAACCATTGAAGAGGTTGGGGATACTGCGGTCTATCTGGTCTCCGATCTCTCGCGCGGCGTCACCGGCGAGATCCACCACGTGGATGCCGGATACAACATCGTCGGCATGAAACACCCGGACGCGCCGGACATCACAGTCGGCAAGGAGTAGTTCGCCGTATCCCGGATGCGGTGCAGCGCGGAGCGATGCACCGCTGAGCGGGTCGGCAGCGCTGCGCCCGGAACACATCATCTCACTTCAACATAAACGAAAAGGGCCGACGCTCAGCGTCGACCCTTTCCTTAACTTGATCCGACCCGCGCCACATCAGCGCGGAAGCCGGATGTGACGAGCGTCCGTTAGGACTTCTTCGCTTTCTTCTTGGCCTTCTTCGCCATGATGTCCTCCAGAGAGTCCGATGATCGGCGGATCGGATGATGACTTAATGCCGATTTTTTTTCCATACAGTAAGCACTGTTCAACCGCAAACAGAATCTGCAAAAAACAGCAAGAAAATCGGGGACTTAACGAAAATTCAGTTCAAGATGAACCGCCGTTCAGATAACCGCACCGCGTGACGTATCTGTGTGGATAGGAAAGCCTCGCGGTTCGTATAGTCGCAGTGCTGAGATCGCTGCGTGCATCGCGCGCTTCGTATCAGCATGAACTTCCGAGAATGGATACGTGCGCTCCAAATAGAAAGGGCCGGCGTGGCCGGCCCTCTTGCTTGTCGCTCGCCTGCGCGTGTGCGCGATGAGCGTTGCTCCGCCGTACGGCGGAGGCGAATTACATCTTCTTCGCTTTCTTCTTGGCTTTTTTGGCCATCTGACGTCCCTCCGCAAATGTCGACGCTGGTTTGTCGTCGATGCGAGAAGACTAAGCTACGCTGCGCGCGGCCGGCAACAGAATTCTTTCAATTCTCTTATTTTTGCGCACGCACGATATCAATATGAACCGATGTTCAGCTCGTTTGACCGGTGCCAGTGCTCGGGCTACGACGGGCCATGTCGTACAACACGTTCGGCCAGATGTTTCGGGTGACGACGTTCGGCGAGAGCCACGGGCCGGCGATCGGCTGCGTGGTCGATGGCTGTCCGCCGAACATCCCGCTGACCGACGCCGATATTCAACGCGAACTCGACCGCCGCCGTCCGGGGCAATCGCGCTTCACCACGCAGCGCCGCGAGCCCGACATGGTGCGCATCCTGTCAGGCGTGTTCACACATCCAGCGAGCGGCGAACAAGTCACCAGTGGAACGCCGATCGGTCTGATGATCGAGAACGTCGATCAGCGCTCGAAGGACTATTCCGACATCAAGGATGTCTATCGCCCTGGCCACGCCGGCTACACCTATGACGCCAAGTACGGCTTCCATGACTACCGCGGTGGCGGGCGCGCCTCGGCACGCGAGACCGCAACGCGCGTGGCTGCCGGAGCCATAGCCCGTAGGATCGTGCCCGGCCTCGTCGTGCGCGGTGCGCTGGTGCAGATGGGCCCGCACAAGATCGAGCGCGCGTCCTGGAGCTGGGACGAGGTGAACAGCAATCCGTTCTTCTGCCCGGATGCCAAGCAGGCCGCATATTACGCGGACTACCTCGACGAGGTACGCAAGCGCGGATCGTCCGTCGGCGCCGTGATCGAGATCGTGGCCGATGGCGTGCCGCCCGGTCTCGGGGCGCCGATCTACGGCAAGCTCGACGGAGATCTCGCCGCCGCCGTGATGGGGATCAACGCCGTCAAGGGCGTTGAGATTGGTGCCGGCTTTGCGGCGGCGGAGCTCAGCGGCGAGGAGAACGCCGATGAGATGCGCGTCGGCAACGACGGCAAGCCGCGCTTTCTCTCCAATAATGCCGGCGGAATTCTTGGCGGCATCTCGACCGGACAACCCGTGATCGTCCGTTTCGCCGTGAAGCCGACCTCGTCGATTCTCACGCCGCGCCGGACCGTCGATCGCTATGGGCGCGAGGCCGAAGTTTCAACCAAAGGTCGCCACGACCCCTGCGTTGGTATCCGCGCGGTGCCGGTGGGCGAAGCCATGGTGGCGTGCGTCATCGCGGACCATTATCTACGTCAGCGGGGGCAGGTCGGCGCGAGCCCGACATGGCCGTTCGATCCGCCCAAAACCTAAGCCGGGAACCTCCATGAATGATCAGGCACACCGGCCCGAGCCGGAATTGAGCGAGCGCGTTACCGCAGCCGTTGAGGCGTTTGCGCGCGGGGAAATCGTGGTCGTCACGGATGACGACGATCGTGAGAACGAGGGCGACTTGTTCGTCGCGGCCTCGCTCTGCACGCCGGAAAAAATGGCCTTCATCATCCGCCACACCTCCGGCATCGTGTGTGCGCCGGTCGCGCAGGAAGAGGCGCGCCGGCTAAGGCTTGACCCGATGGTGTCGGCCAACGATGCGCCGCTCGGCACCGCCTTCACAGTGTCCGTCGATTTTCGCCACGGCCTGACCACGGGCATCTCGGCGGAGGAGCGCACCAACACGGTGCGCGGGCTCGCCAACTCCAACACCGGGGCCGTCGATTTCGTACGCCCCGGCCACGTGTTTCCGCTCATCGCCAAGGAAGGCGGCGTGCTCATGCGCTCGGGCCACACTGAGGCATGCGTTGACCTCTGCCAACTCGCCAAGCTGCCGCCCGTCGGCGTGCTCGCCGAGCTGATGAACGACGACGGCACCGTGATGCGCGGGCGCGATGTGCAGGCCTTCGCGGCCACGCACAAGCTCAAATACGTGTCAATCGCCGACCTGATCGCGTACCGGCAATCCCGCGACAAGCTGGTGGAGCGCGTCGGCGAATTTCCCATCGAGTCAGAGATCGGCGAG
Source organism: Xanthobacteraceae bacterium (assembly GCA_019241285.1). Classification (GTDB taxonomy): domain Bacteria; phylum Pseudomonadota; class Alphaproteobacteria; order Rhizobiales; family Xanthobacteraceae; genus JAFAXD01. The sequence continues at coordinate 7,332 of JAFAXD010000464.1, forward strand.
CTCAAGGGATATGCCTACGTGACGCCGTTCGACCCGGTCTACCACTTGGCCTGCGTCTACGGACGCATCGGCGACGGCCGTGACGTTCCCTGCCGGCTGCACCGCGCCAACATCATCACCGACACGTTCGGCAAGGCGCGTCCAGTGCAGGCGGCGCTCAAGCGCTTCGAGGAAGCGGGCCGCGGCGTCATCGTGTTCCTGCGCGACGGCACCGCCGGCGTGCCGGTGACGGCGCTGCCGCAGAACAACACGGCGTCCGAGGAAGCGCGCGTGCGCCAGTGGCGCGAGGTCGGACTTGGCGCGCAGATCCTGCGCGACCTCGGCGTTTCGTCGATCCGGCTGCTCACCACGGCGCGGCACCGCTACGTCGGACTGGCTGGGTTCGGGATTGAGATTACGGACGTCGAGCCCATGGCCTTCTAGAGCTTTGCGATGCTGGTCGGCGTTCCCAAGGAAATCAAAGACAACGAATATCGTGTCGGGCTCGTACCAGCGAGCGTGCGTGAACTCACCGCCAAGGGACACGGCGTTCTGGTCCAGACGGGCGCCGGCCTCGGTGCTGGTCTCACCAAGGCGGAATACGAGGCCGCCGGCGCCAAGATCGTCGCCAGCGCGGAGGAGATTTTTGCCAATGCCGAGCTGGTGGTGAAAGTGAAGGAGCCGCTGGCAGCTGAGCGCAAGCTGTTGCGCCGTGGCCAGATCCTCTTCACCTACCTGCATCTCGCCCCCGATC
>JAFAXD010000522.1 GCA_019241285.1 Xanthobacteraceae bacterium
ACAGCGCGCAGCCGCGCGTTCGCGATTTTCGGAATTGCGCTCGGACTTGGCGGGGCGGTCGGCTTCATCATTGGCGGCTGGCTGGTAACGCTCAATCTGGCCGGTCTCGGCTGGCGTTCAATCTTCTTTGTCAACGGACCGATCGGCGCTCTCCTGGTGCTCGCGGCGCTGTGGCTGTTGCCGGCGCAGACACAACATAAGGCCGCGCGGCTCGATCTTGTCAGCGTGCTGGTCTTGTTCGCCGGCCTCACCTTGCTGGTTGGGCCGCTGGCGTTCGGCCGCGAGTTCGGCTGGCCGCAATGGTTGTTCGTCATGATGGCAGCGGGCGCGGCGTTGCTCGCGTTCTTCCCGCGGCTGCAGCACTTGATCGCAGGGCGCGGCGGCGCACCGCTCATCGAGCCCGCATTGTTGGCGGATCGCGCCTTCGTGCGCGGCCTCATCGCAACGCTGTGTTTCTTCCTCGGCAATATCTCGTTCTACTTCTTGGTCACGCTCTTCATGCAGACCGCGATGGGATTGTCTGCGCTTGATTCGGGTTTCGTCATGGTCCCGCTGACCTTGGCGTTCGTCATCGCGGCGCGGCGCGCGGGCAGCGCACAGGCGAACGGCATCAGCGCGCTGATCAAGGCGTGCGCCGTCCAGGCATCGGGACTTGCGAGTCTTGGCGTGATCGCAGAGGTGGTCAACACACCGTCAATGTTTGATCTGATGGTGCCGCTGACCCTCTTCGGCTATGGCCAGGGCTTCGTCATGGCGCAGCTGTTCAGCACTGTGCTCCGCACGGTCGCGCATAGTCGGGCGGGCGCGGCTTCCGGTGTGCTCGCGACGACGCAGCAAGTCGCGAATGCAACCGGTGTCGCCATTGTGGGCGCGGTCTATTTCTCCGCCGAGGCCGCGCACTCGCAGCGCATCGCGCTGATCGCCGCGCTGATCACGCTGATCGTGGCGTTGGCGCTGTGCGTGGCCGCGCTGGAATGGTTGCGTCGCAGCCAGTCACCCGCCGAGGTACGTCGGCTCGACCCACCATTGCGGGCGGGACAGCGCGCGAGCGGCGGCGCGCGCGCTACGTCCTGAAGCAAAGATGCCGAAGCACGCCGAACCGGAACCCGACATGCGCGCCAGCCGGCACCCCGGCTGCGCGCGCAACGCCGCCAGCACGTCGGCGACCAGCGGCGACTTAGCAATCGCCGGCCGCTCCAGGTCGTTGCCACTATCGTTGAGCCACGCGAGCAGCGCGGGGCTGGACACCGTCCGCTCCCAGTCCACCGTCGCCGGCGGCGCCGATTTGGCCGGCGCCGCGTGCGCATGATACGCGGCAAACACATCCTTGGTGGCGAGCGGAGTGCCGGGAAACACCAGCACGGCCGGCAACGACGGCAGCTCGATCGGGTCGGACAGGATCTCGCCCAGGCCCCGCATCCAGCGTGAGTTTGGATCGAGGCACACTGGAACATCGGCACCGGTCGCCCGCGCTGCGTCAGCAACCCGCGGGTCGCTGAGCGCGAGCCCATTGGCGCGGACGAGAAGTCGTAACGCGGTGCCGGCATCGGATGAGCCGCCGCCCAGTCCCGCCCCTGCCGGTAACCGCTTGAGCAACGTGAAATGCCCAAGCGCCAGGTCGGGGATACGCGCCACGAGCGCGCGCGCAGCCTTGAGGACGAGATTCTGTTCGGGCGGGCCGGCCACCTCGGGCCGCGGGCCGATCACATCAAGGCTCAGCGCATCGTCCGTCCGCAAAGTCAGGCGATCGCCGGTCCGCGCAAAGCAAACCAGGCTTTCGAGCTCGTGATAGCCGTCAGGTCGGCGGCCAATGACCCGCAGGGTCAGATTGACCTTGGCCGGCGCGGATTCAGTGAAATCGAGATGATTTTGTAGGGTGGGCATCGCGGGATCTTACCTCTCCCCGCTTGCGGGGAGAGGTCGACTTTCGAGCGTAGCGACAAAGTCGGGTGAGGGGGCCTCTCCAAGCACTCAGAATTTGTGGAGAGGCCCCCCCACCCGGCGCTTCGCGCCGACCCCTCCCCGTGAGCGGGGAGAGGTAGAAAGCCGCGCGGTTATCGATCTATCACCCGCCTTCGCCGGGCTTGCGCGCGTCGGCTGACGATGCCTCCTCGACTAGCCCGGTCTTGAGCTTTTGCTCGATCTTGGCGAGTTCTTCCGGCTCCGGCTTGAGGTCACGCGCATGCGACCACTGGAACTTGGCCTCGAGCGTGCGGCCCACCTTCCAGTAAGCGTCACCGAGGTGATCGTTGATGGTCGGATCGGTCGGCTTGAGCTCGACCGCGCGGTCGAGTTGTTTCACCGCCTCGTCGTACTGGCCGAGCCGGAAATAGGCCCAGCCGAGCGAGTCGACGATGTAGCCGTCATCCGGCCGCTGCTCGACCGACTTCTTGATCATGCGCATCCCCTCGTCGAGGTTGATGCCCTGATCGATCCATGAGTAGCCGAGATAATTCAGCACATGCGGCTGGTCGGGATAGAGCTCCAGCGCCTTCTTCAGATCGGCCTCAGCTTTGTCCCACTGCTTGGCGCGCTCGTAGCAGATGCCGCGGAAATAGAAGATCGTCCAATTGGAGCGATCGGGGTTCGGAATATTGCCGATTGCCTTGCTGTAGACGTCGGCGCATTCCGCATATTGCTTGCGCTCGCGCAGGATGCCGCCGAACGCCAGGATCGCTTCGAGATTATCGGGATGCGCCGAGATCAGCTGTTGCAGGTGCTTCTTGGCTTCATCAGTGCGGTCGAGCGAATCGAGATCGATCGCCACCTGGATGTCGGCGAGCCGCTTGATCGGTGAGTCGGCCGGCACCTTCTCATAGGCAGCAATCGCCAGCTCCGGCTTCTTCATCGCATCGTACAGATCGCCGAGCGACAAAAGGGCCAGGTGATTGGTCGGGTTGAGGAACAGTGCGAGCTGCAAATAGGCAAGCCCGCGGTTGGCGAGGCTCAACTCCTCCTCGCGGCGTCCAAGCGCGGCGCCGAGGCCGTACAGCGCTTCGGCCGCACCGAGCTGCGGGTTGTCGACCAGCATCGGAAGCTTGCCGGTCTTCTTCAACTCGTTGAGGGCGTCGACCACCAGCGGATGGTTCGGCAAGGACTTCTCGAACTCTTCCATGACCTTGAGTGCCTGGTCCTTGTCGCCGTTGCGCGACAGCCAGCTCGCATAGGCCTGCACGATGCGCAGTGCCGTCGGCTCGAGCTTGTAGGCCCGGGCAAAACGCTTGCCCGCCTCTTTCTTGTTGCCGGAGAGATCGAGAATGAGTCCGGCGTGAAAGTCCTTGAAGATCGCGTACCAGTCGGGGCCAGCGAGCTTGTCGATGAGGGCAACGCCGCCGGTGCCGTCGCCCGCACCCTGCATGGCCCAGGCTTGCAGCAGTGTCGCCGTCAGGTCTGTGATCGGCCCGCGCGCCGCCTGTGCGAATTGCTGGCGCGCCGTGCCGTATTGTTTGAAGCGCAGCGCACGCACACCGAGAATGAGCCGCGCATTGCGGTTGGTCTTGTCGGCGGCGAGCAGCCGATCGGCCAGCCGGGTCGCCTCATCGATGTCGCCGTCGGCTAGCACTGAGTAGAACGCGAGCTCGAGCAGCTCGGGATCCTTCGGGTCGGCGCGCAACGCGGCCATGTAATAGGCCGAGGCAGCGGCGGCGTCGCGCAGCGCGTTCGCCTCCTTGCCGGCCAGGTAGTTGCCGGCGGGGGTGGTCCGCGCCAGTTCCTGAGGTGTGGGAACCTGGGCTAGAATGACTGAGGGTAGAACCAGAATACCGGCCGCGAGGCCGAGCGCCTTTAATGATGGCAACGGAATCATCCCTTTCCCCGAATTCGCGAAGCTCCGCCCCCAGCGGAATTTAAGCCTATCCTAGCGGAATTGTGAGTCCAAGTTCGCAGCATGGACTTTTCGCGCCGCACTCGCAAGGACAGGTCCCCCTTATCACTCGCTCACGATGGCGGCATTTTGACGGGACGCTCACATATTCGGATAATTCGGTCCTCCACCACCTTCCGGTGCCACCCAAGTGATGTTGCGGTTGGGATCCTTGATATCGCAGGTCTTGCAGTGCACGCAGTTCTGCGCGTTGATCACAAACCGCGGGCCTGAACCCTCTTCCACCCATTCATAGACACCGGCCGGGCAGTAACGGGTGGATGGGCCGGCAAAGACATCGTGCTCGGAGCGTTTCTCCAGATCGAGATCGGCGACCCGGAGGTGGACCGGCTGGTCCTCCTCGTGGTTGGTGTTGGAGAGAAACACCGATGAGAGCCGGTCGAAGGTGAGCTTGCCGTCCGGCTTGGGGTAGGCGATCGGGCTGCATTCAGCCGCCGGCTTGAGGGTCGCGCTGTCGGGCTTGCCGTGGCCGACCGTACCGAACAGCGAAAAGCCCCAGGTATTGGTCCACATATCCACGCCCCCGAGCCCGATACCGGCGAGCGTGCCAAAGCGCGACCACAGGGGCTTGGCATTACGGACCTTCCAGAGATCGCGCCCGATATCGGAAGCGCGCCAGGCCGCCTCGTAAGTCGCAAGCTCGTCGTTGGCGCGCCCGGCGGCAAGCGCGGTGGCGACATGCTCGGCCGCTAGCATTCCTGACAGCACGGCGTTGTGGGTCCCCTTGATGCGCGGCACGTTCACGAACCCGGCCGCACAGCCGATCAACGCGCCGCCCGTGAACGCGAGCTTGGGCACTGACTGCCAGCCGCCCTCCGTAATGGCACGCGCCCCATAGGCAAGCCGTTTGCCGCCAGCGAAGGTGTCGCGCACCAGCGGATGCGTCTTGAAGCGCTGGAATTCCTCGAACGGGGCCAGATACGG
>JAFAXD010000118.1 GCA_019241285.1 Xanthobacteraceae bacterium
GCAGACCTACGTGCTTGAGGGCTCGCTCGTCGACGACGAAGGCGAGTGCACCGCCGGCAATTTCGTGATCCGCGCCAAGGGCAGCCGCCATTCCCCGACTGCGCCCAACGGCTGCACCATGCTGGTGTTTTTCCTCAAACCCACAGCATCGCTGACCCGGGCATTGATGAAGCATAGCTGATGTAGGGTGGGCACGGCGCGAGCAGGAGCTCGCCTATAGATCAAACTCTGAAGGCGCCGTGCCCACGCTGTCGCACCTACAAACAGCGTGGGCATCGCGCCGAACAGCCGTGCGCAACCCCGCGCGCGGTGCAAGGCGATGCCCACCCTACGCGCTCTCCATCAACCGCGCGGTGTTGCGGTTGTGTGCGCGGATCACCGGCTCCGTGTCGAGCGTGACGATCTCGCCGTTGTCGACGATCAGGCGCCCACCAACCACGGTGTGGCGGGCGCGCCCCGGCGCGCAGAAGACGACGGCGGCGACCGGATCGCTCAAGCCGCCCGCATAGTTGATCGCGTTGAGAGCGAGCGTGAAGAAATCGGCGCACTTGCCGGGCTCGAGCGAGCCGAGATCGCTGCGCCCCAGCACCGACGCGCCGCCGACGGTCGCGATCTCCAGCGCCTCGCGCGCCGTCATCCACTCCTGGGCGCACAGCGGGTCGGAGGTGGAGAGAGCCGTGTCGGGTCCGGCGGGCGGGGGCAGGCCGATCCTGAGGCGCGCCAGCAGCATTGCCTGGCGCGCTTCGCCGAGCAGGTTCGATCCATCGTTGCTGGCAGCGCCGTCCACACCCAGGCCCACGCGTACGCCAGCGTCGCGATAGGCCTTCACCGGCGCGATGCCGGACGCAAGCCGCATGTTGGACGACGGACAGTGGCACACGCCCGCACCCTTGCGGGCGAAGAGCCCGATCTCGGCGTCGTTCACATGCACCGCGTGTGCGTACCAGACATCCTCGCCGACCCAATCGAGCGATTCCATGTACGCCACCGGACGCAGGCCCATATGCGCCAAGGTGTAGCGCTCCTCATCCAGCGTCTCGCATAGGTGCGTGTGCAGACGGATGCCGTAGTGGCGCGCCATCTTGGCCTGCTCGCGCATGAGATCGGCGGTGACCGAGAAGGGCGAGCAGGGGGCCAGCACGATTTGTAGCATCGCGCCGGGCGTCGGGTCGTGATAGCGCTCGATCGCGCGCACGCAGTCGCGCAGGATCGCGTCTTCGGTCTCCACGCAATCATCGGGCGGAAGCCCGCCTTTTGACTGACCGAGCGACATGCTGCCGCGCGAAGCGACGAAGCGAATGCCGAGCTCGGCGGCGGCGGCAATCTGGTCATCGACCCTGCATCCGTTCTGAAACAGATAGGCGTGGTCAAATACGGTGGTGCAGCCCGAGAGCGCGAGCTCGCCGCAACCGATCAGCACCGCCGTACGCGTGTCCTCGGGGGTGCGGCGTGCCCAGATGCGGTAATGCGCCATCAGCCAGGGAAACAGGTTCGTGTTCTGCGCCGCTGGTATATTGCGGGTGAGAACCTGGTCGAGATGATGGTGGCAGTTGATCAGGCCCGGCAGCAGAATATGGCCGGCGAGATCGAGGACGCGATCCGCCGTTGCGGGCAAGCTCGCAGTCGGACCGACCTGCTCGATGATGCCGTCGCGGGCGAACAGGCCGGCGTTGCGCAGCTCGCGCCGCTGACCGTCCATGGTCACGAGCACGTCGGCGTTCTTGGCGAGCAGGGTCGTCATCAGCAGCCATCCAAAGCAAGCACCGAGCCAATCAGCTCCAAACTTACTAGGTGCGGGAACGAACGGACAACCATCGGGTTGGCGGAACGGCGGGCCAGGCTCGCGCGCCCGCATTGTCCAGCGGTGAATGGATGCTACAAGGTGGTGACATATGAACCAGGGGTTAGCCATGCGCAGTTTGCTTTTTGCCGGCCTTGCAGTGATTTCCATTACGGTCAGCACGAACCCGGGAGCCGCCTGGGCGCAAGACGTCGCGGCCGGTGAAAAGTCGTTCCGCAAGTGTCTGCCCTGCCATGCCATCGGCCCAGGCGCACAGAACAAGGTCGGCCCCGAGCAGAACGGGCTCGATGGTCGCAAGGCTGGGACTGTTGCAGGCTACACCTATTCGGAAGCGAACAAGAACTCGGGCATTGTCTGGAACGAAGAGACATTCAAGCAGTATATCGTCGACCCGCGCGCCAAGATTCCCGGGACGAAGATGATCTTCCCCGGCATCAAGGATCCGAAGGAAGCCGGCGATCTGTGGGCCTACATCAAGCAGTTCGACGCCGAGGGGAATATCAAGAAGTAGCAACTGCAGGGCTCGCCCTCTCCGTCGTCATCGCCGGGCTTGTCCCGGCGATCTCGCTTAGGAAGGCAACGCCGTGCCATCCTGATCGAGATGGCCGGGACAAGCCCGGCCATGACGAACTGAAAGGTTTCGCATCAAATTGAACGGTTAAAACTCCAGGCCGAACTGGATTTTGGCTTGCTGGCGGGGGAAGTTCGTCAGATCGAGTGCGCCGGGGGTGGCGACGGTACGCCCTGCCGCTTGCGTGCTCCATGCGGCGATCATCCAAAGGCGGCCATTCAGGCGCGCGTACAGGGTTGGACCTACAAGCAGAGCCTGCCCGGCGAAATTGTCGAGACCGACGCTTCCGTATTTGCGCAGGTAGCGGCCTTCCGCTCCGATCAAGACGCCAGGGGCGACCTGGGTCATGAGGCCAGCTCCGATTCCGGCGGTCGCGTCCCGCTCCCATGCGCCCGTTGCGTGCAGTCGCGAGGTTTCCGGCTGATAAAGAAGATTGAGTACGGTGGCCACCCGATCGGGGACAAGCTCTCGATCGAGCGCGAGAGCAAAATCGACCCCGTAGTTGTTGACCCATTGCCCGCTCGTCTCGTCAACAAATCCCACGTGCGGCTCGGCGTTGACGGCGAGCCCGAATCCCCATTGCGAACGATCGAGCAGCCGGTATCGCGCATCAAACGAAGCGCCAGCAAGAGCAAATTGGTGCCGATTGTCCAGGTCCGCGACCCCGGACATGTTGTGATAGGCGGAGAATACGGTTGGCGCGAGACGCAGATTTGCAATCGGCACGAACTCGTATTCGAGCGACGGAAAAAGCGCTGTGTATGGTCCGCCTTGCTTGCCGAGATTACCGGCGACCTCGGCTTCCATCTCCTTGTCGCCGACCTCGCCGACGTCGGTCCCGATAAGGAACCCGAACAGATGCTCGGTATCAATGCGCCAGCTACCATTTCCCCAGTTGCGATCGGCTGAAGCTCCGGTCTCGCCCGCATGGGCGAGCGACATCGCGAGCGCAAGCAAGCCCACAATATCCAACCCACGGCGAATGAGACCGGCCAACATCGACCCCCCTCGTGCCATTATAGCACAGGCCTCAAAACGTCGCCCGGATGCCGGCGTAGGCCGTGAACGGCATTCCGGGCACGAATGTGCGGGGGTCGCTCAGCGCGAGGAAACTCGCTCCCCCGGGGGTGTTGCTGGTGAAGCCGGCGGTGTTGACGAAGGTGCCGACCGAGTAATAGCGCTGGTCGAACAGGTTCTGGATCAGCCCGTACAACTGCACATGCTCGGTCAGCTGATAGGACGTGTGCACGTTGACGACCCAGTAGGCCGGCACTTTCGGATTCTGGTTTGAATCATCGTGCAGCAGATATTGGCTGCCGATCACGTTGAGGTCCGCACCAACCGTAAAAGCGTCGGT
>JAFAXD010000178.1 GCA_019241285.1 Xanthobacteraceae bacterium
ATCGTCAATTTTGCCAAACTGGTCGGCCGCGAGAACGTGATCGCCGGCACCGATTGCGGGTTTGCGCAGGCCGAGGGCATTGCGCGCGTGCACCCGCAGGTGATGTGGGCGAAGTTCGAAGCGCTCGCCGAAGGCGCGCGGCTCGCCAGCAAGGAGCTCTGGGGCTCGCGCGCCGCAGCGTGAGCCTCACCTCTCCCCGCTTGCGGGGAGAGGTCGGCGCGAAGCGCCGGGTGAGGGGGCCTCGCCGCGAGTCTGAGCCTCGGAGAGGCCCCCTCACCCGACTTTCTTCGCTGCGCTCGAAAGTCGACCTCTTCCCGCAAGCGGGGAGAGGTTAGGTCTGCGTCGCATCGTCCTAACCGCTCAGCTATTTCGACGGACGTTTCTTATTGGATGGCGCGGCCGCTATCCTCTGTTGTCCGTCGCGGCGTTTCGCGGGCCTGCGCGGACGCTCCGATCGTCGGGTTGCAGCTGGCGGCTTGGCGCTTGGCCCCGGCTGGCTGCCGGCCGAAGCTGCGGAAGGAGCTCCGGTCACCGCGTGATAGTGCCCGATCGGGTGGGGCTCGCCGATCAGAAAACCCTGCACCTGGTCGCATGATTCGCGCCGCAGGAACGCCAGCTGTTCTTCGGTTTCGACGCCTTCGCCCAGGATCGGGACCCCGAGACCGTGGCCGAGCGTCACGATCGCGCGCGTGATGTAGGAGGACTGTGGATTGACGCTCAGGTTGGCGATGAAGGAACGGTCGATCTTGATTTTGTCGAAAGGAAACGACTGCAGGTAGGCGAGCGAAGAGTACCCGGTGCCGAAGTCATCCAGAACGATGCGCACGCCGAGGGATTTCAGGTTGGTGAGAACGCTGACGGCGCGCTCGTAGTCGTCGATTAAGATCCCTTCGGTGATCTCCAGTTCCAACCGGTTCGGGTCAAGTCCCGTTTCGGTCAGCGTCGAAGCGACCAGTTCGACGAGGTCGTCCTGGTGGAACTGGATGGGCGAGAGGTTGACCGCGAGCTGGAGCGGTTCGGACCACTGCGCCGCGTCCCGGCAAGCTTCGCGCAAGATCCAGGCGCTGATGGTCGAGATGACGCCACTTTCCTCAGCAAGCGGAATGAACATCGCTGGCGAGACCGCGCCATGGGTCGGGTGCGACCAGCGGATCAAGGCTTCGAAGCCGATGATCGTGCGGTCGATCCGTGCCTGCGGCTGGTAGTGCAGTGCGAGCTCGCCGCGCGCGATCGCGGCGCGCAGATCCTGTTGCAGGGCGCGCCGATCGCGCAGACGCTGATCCATCTCGGCATCGAAAAAGCGGACCCGCCCACGGCCGTCCGCCTTGGCGCGATGCAGCGCTGCGTCGGCGTTGGCGACCAGGGTCGTCGCGTCGGCGCCATCGCCAGGAAATACTGCAACGCCGACGCTGGCGCTGATGCCGATGCCGTGCCCGTCGATCGCGAACTCTGGCTCGAGCGCGGCGCGCAAGCGGTCCGCGACCGCTTCGGCTGTCGCCGGTTGCGGACCTTCGCTGATCAAGCTGAACTCATCGCCGCCGACACGGGCAACAAATGCCTGTCGCGCTGCGGGCTTTAGCCGTTTGCCAACCTCGCACAGTGCCGCATCACCGATCGCTTGGCCAAATACGTCGTTGATCTGCTTGAAGCGATCCACACCCAGGCGCAGGATAGCAAGCTGGTTTCCCCCGCTGCGCGCCTGTTCGAGCATGGCGTGCAATTTCTGCTGGAACGCAGTGCGGTTCGGCAGTCCGGTCAGGGCATCATGCTCGGCAAGGTATTTGATGCGTGCTTCGGCCGCTTTGCGTTCCGTCACGTCTTCGATGACGACGAGGAGGTATTTGGGTTTGCCTTCGGATCGGACAACGATCCGGCGGCCACTCGAAACGCGCATGCCGCGCTGGGGTGTGCCCAGCATAATCTCGTTGAACATGACAGGTTCGGACGTGGATAGAGCTTGTTGATCCTGGGCCGCGATCTCGTCGGTGCTGGGGGACGGCATGACGTCCTGTGCGGTGTGGCCCAGAATGACCTCGCGCGAGACACCGAGGAACTGCTCGGCTGCGCGGTTGACCAGGACGTAGCGCATGTCATCGGCGTTCTTGACCAGGATCGAGACCGGCACATTCTCGATGATCGTGTCGAGAAACGCCTGCGTCTCGCGCTGTCTCACCTCGGCGCGATTGCGTTCGGTCACGTCGATCGCCGCGACCATTGCGGCTGTTTGCCCCTCGTAAGTGAGGGGATGGCTGTAGATCGCAACCTCGACGATTGACCCGTCAGCCCTGCGATGGCGCCAAACACGACCCTCCGGGTAGGCGGGGGAACCACGCCGCAGCGCGTCCTGAAACGTCGGCCGCTCCTCTTCCGGGCGAATGTCAAAAATCGTCATTGAGAGAAATTGCTCGCGGCTGTAGCCGTAGTGACCGATCGCGGCGTCGTTCACGGCCAGGAACCGCTGGCTCTCCCGTGCCCACACGAACATTGGTATCGGGTTGTGCTCAAAGAGAAGCCGGAACGACGCTTCGCGATTTTTCAGATCTGTAATATCGACACGCACGTGGATGGTGCCGCCCTCGGCCGTGCGCTGTTCCTCCGCGCGCACCCAGCGCTGGCCGTCGAGTTGCTGCTCCGCTGTGCTTCGTAGCCGGTTATGTCGGCTCACCCGCTCGGCCAGGAACTCATCTTCTCGGCCGACCGCATCCGGGTATTGGCCGTGCGCGAGCCCATCGCGGATCACGTCTTCGAAACGTATCCCGACCCCGAAGTTTGTCTTGGGATAGAGCTCGGTAAGGCGGCGATTCCACAACACCAGGCGGTCGTCGGCGTCAAACAGGGCGAGGCCTTCCGGCACCACGTCAAATGCCGCAAGCAGTCGTTGATGCGCAGTCTCTGCTGCTGCTTCGGCGACTGCCGCCGCGCTCTCCGCTGTCTGTGCCGCCCGCTCGGCCTTGCGGCGGTCGGTCACATCCAGGTGCATTGCCACCCAGCCGCCGCCGGGGATTGGCCGACTGATCGCATAAGAGGCGCGCCCGTCGCGCCGTTCAATCGAACGGGCCAGCGTATCTCCCTTGGCGATCGTCGCGCGCACCTGGCGAGCGATCTCTTCCGGGGGGGTTGTCAGCTGCGAAACCCGGTTGCTGTGGGCAAGCAGTTCTTCGATCGAACAGCCGGGCTTCACCACCTCGGCCGACAGTTCGTACATGTCGAGATAGCGCTGATTGCAGAGAACAACCGTGCCGTCGGCGTCAAATATGACGACACCCTGAGAAATATTGTTGATAGCGAATTCGAGTTGTTGTTCGCGTCGCGTCGGCTTGGATGGCCGAGGCACACGGTCGCTCGGCCCTGTTTTCGTCCTGCCCCGGCCGCCCATCGTTGAACTTCGCGCCGAACCCGTTCGAAAGAGCAAGTGTCCAACCACTGCGGGACTAACGCAAGAACTAATTCGGTCCAACCAAGAAGCGATGGTTAATGCCAAGGACGCGGGAATCCGGGTATCATCTCGATCAATAGCCCGCGAAATGCGGCGCCACATCGGGAGAACGCCTGTGGCACACATCTATAAGTTGAGTCTAGGTGCGCTCGCGCTGATCCTGCTTGCACTCGCGCCGGCGCGCGCCGAGCCGCTCAAGATTCGCATTGGTTGGATCGCAGCTCCGGGCCAACTCGTTCCGTTTATGTTTGCCAAGGAAGGTCTCGCCAAGCATATCGGCCAGTCCTACACGTTCGAGCCCTTGCACTTTGCCGCTTCGCCGCTCCAGATCTCGGCGCTTGCCGCAGGCGAGCTCGAGATTGCGACGCTCGGCTTTTCGTCGATCGCATTTGCGGTGCAGAATGCCGGA
>JAFAXD010000569.1 GCA_019241285.1 Xanthobacteraceae bacterium
GTCCGGTTCGACCGCAACGCGGTGACCAGCGTGGATTGGCTCACCTATCCGATCCTCGACATCACCGAGGCGCCGGAGGCGATAGAGATCGTGCTGATCAACCGGCCGGAGGTGGCGCCGAGCGGCGCCGGGGAAGCCTCGACCCGCCCGATCGCGGCGGCGATCGCCAACGCGATCTTCGACGCGACCGGCGTGCGCATCCGCCGCGCGCCGTTCACGCCCGACCGGGTGAGGCAGTCGATGTCGTAAGGCGAGGCGGTTGTCGCGATTGCAAGGGCCGGCCTCCGGGCCGGCCCTTTGTATTGACAATGCCAGTACAAACGCCTAACTGGATTCTTGTACTTTACTGACCTGTGAGGCCGTGCATGCCCGCACCTGCTCGACGCAAGGATGAAGTGATCCAGATCCGCGCTACGGCGGAAGCCAAAGCCATCCTCAATCGGGCAGCGGCTTTGCGCGGTCAAAAACTATCGGAATTCATGTTGGAGAGCGCTCGATGCCGAGCTGAGGAGACGATCCTCGATCAGCGGATGTTTTTCCTGGACGATGATGCACACGCGCGCCTTCTCGCGCTGCTCGATTCACCTCCAAAGCCGTCTAGCGAGGTTCGCGCCCGATTCAAGCGGAAGCCACCGTGGGAATCATGAGCGCTGCGTCCGCGCAGTTGCACCGTCCCGAGCCGCTGGGTACCAAGCACGATGTTTCGCGGTTTTCCAATGGAGTCCATCCCTCGCTTGACGAATGGTTGCGCGAACGCGCACGCTTGAGCGAAGGACTTTCCGCGCGAACGTATGTTGTGTGCCCGACCGATGAGCCAAATCGTGTTGTCGGCTATTTCTCGATTTCAACAGCATTGGAACAGGGTAACGTCCTCCCTTCAGCAAAGCTTCGCCGCGGAATGCCGGAGCAGGTGCCTTTCTTGTTGATTGGCCGGCTTGCCCTTGATGCCGAATGGCAAGGGCGCGGCGTGGGGTCAGCGCTATTGACCGATGCTCTGAGACGGTGTCTGGCAGTGTCTGAGGTTGCGGGAGCACGAGGCGTACTTACCCACGCGATAGACGAGGCTGCCGTCAGGTTTTACGAGCGACACGGCTTCGTTCGTTCCGCGATAGGGGAGCGCGTCATGCTCATGCCTATCGAGACAGTTCGGTCCTTGGTTGGGCAATGAGAAACACTCCTCAAGGGGCGCAGTCCCGACGTGAATGGCGCTAATATTCGTGTAAGGCAGTCGATGTCGTAACTGCAAGGTTACGTGGACAGGGCGCAACAGCAACGCCAAGCGCCCGGACGGCGCGAGGCGGAGCGTAATGCGTCAACCGGAGCGGGCACGGCGCAATACGCTCCGCATTGTGCCCTTCCGGCCCAATGCTTCGCTATTGCGCCCTACGGTCGCCCGGGGTGCAGGGGCCGAGCCAGGTGGCGCTCATCGTCATTCTCGTTTTGCCGCCTGGAATCGCCTCGCCCTCTGACGTCATCGTCATGATATAGGCGCTGTCCAGGCTGCCGGTGATCACGACCCGCGCGTGCATCGTTTTGCCGGCGATCGTGCAGATAGATTCGATCGTCGTCGTGTTACCCGAGCGCTGCACGTCGCGTTTGCTGCAGGTGCTCTGCGGGTAGGATGCGGCGCCCATCTGCATCAGCTTGTCGGTCGCGGGATCGACGCACTGTTTGAGCGTTTGTGCCGGGACGTTCCGGTTCTCGAAGCTCATTTTGATCTCCCAGAGGCCGGGCTTGCGCGACGGCAGTTCCGCGGCGGACACCGGCACGGCGCCGATCAGGCCGACGATGGCGATTACAACAACAAACCGCATGGCTTTCCTCGCTGACAGGCACCGGCGGGACAACGGAATGAATGAATCCCGCCGGGGTGCGTCGATCAGTTGCAGGTGTTGATGACGACTTCCACGCGGCGGTTCTTTTGCCTGCCGTCGGGATCGTCCGAGCCGTCCGCATGCGCGTTGGGCGCAATCGGCCGGCTCTTGCCAAAGCCGCGGATGATCAACTGCCCGTCGGACACGCCGCGCT
>JAFAXD010000583.1 GCA_019241285.1 Xanthobacteraceae bacterium
ATCCGGTCCGGCGACCAGCCAGTGACATCGGTGCCCTTGACCAAGATACGGCCGCCGCTTGGCCGCAGCTGGCCGCCGATCTGATTGACGAGACTTGTCTTGCCGGCGCCGTTGGGACCGATAATGGCGTGGCGCTCCCCGGCGGCGATGTCGAGGTTGACCCGATTGGTCACCACCAGGCTGCCGAACGAGCGGCGGAGATTCTCGACGCGCAGCACGCTCATGCGGGCCGCCAGACCAGACGCTTGGGCCAGCGCACATGCTGCAAGGTCCCCCAGATGCCGCCAGGGAAGAACATCACGCACGCGATGAAGACGACCCCGATGATCAACATCCAGTGCTCGCTATACGAGCTCACCACGTTCTTCATCAGCAGGAACAGCCCCGTGCCGACCACCGGGCCGATCAACGTGCCGGCGCCGCCCAGCATGACCATGATCAGAACATCGCCCGACGCCGTCCAGTACATGGCATCGGGCGAGATGAACGTATTGAAGATGGCATAGAGCCCGCCAGCAAAACCTGCAAAACTGCCGGCAATCACAAACGAGAGGAGCTTGTAGGCGCGGGTCCGGTAGCCGATGGCCAGCATACGTGGCTCATTCTCGCGGATGCCGATGAACGCGCGTCCGAGCGGCGATTGGAGAAGGCGCCGCAGCCCCAGATAGGCGAGCACAAAGAACAGAAGCGCCATGAAATAGAGCGTGAGCGAGTCCGACAAGCTCAACCCAAAGAAGCTCGGACGGTCCGGCATGGCGATCCCGTCGGAACCGCCCGTGAGATCGCGCCATTTCAAGGCAACCGAGTAGATCAGTTGCGAGAATGCCAGCGTCAGCATGAGAAAGGAAATGCCCGTCGTGCGCACGCAGAAAAATCCGATAACCGCTGCACCTAGTCCGGCAACCCCGACGCCGGCCACGACACCGATCCAGGCGTTGACGTCGAACTGCGCCGCCAGGACTGTGACCGTGTAGGCACCGAGCCCGAAGAACGCAGCGTGCCCGAGCGACATAAGTCCGGTGTAGCCGAGCAGAAGGTCGAGGCTCATGGCAAAGATCGCAAAAACGTAGATCTCAGCAACGAGCTGGCGCGGATAGCTCGACACCAGGAACGGGAACGCGATCATCGCCATCAGAACAAGCAAAGCCATCAGTCGAGTTTTGGTCGAACTCACGGTCTCCGGCGCTACGGTCGGCGCTGATGCGGGGTGGCTGTGCACGATTCCGAACATGCCCTGTGGCCGCACGAGCAGCACGACGGCCATGAGCAGATAGATCAGGAACAGCGCGAGGTTTGGCAGGTAAGCCTTGCCGAACGTGTCGGCGATGCCGATCAGCAGGCTACCGAGGAACGCCCCGCGCAGACTCCCCATGCCGCCGATCACGATCACGATGAAGGCGGGGATCAGAATATCCGTGTCCATGCCCGGGTAGAGGCCGAGAACCGGACCCGCCGCAATGCCGCCGAGCGCCGCCAACGCCACACCAGCGCCGAAGATCGAGCTGAACAGGGCCGGGATGTTGGCGCCGAGCCCGGCCGCCATGGCGGCATCATCGACGCCGGCACGAACCATCGCGCCGAGCCGGCTGCGTTCGAGAAACAACCACAGCAGCAGCGCGATGGCGAAGCCGAGCCCGATCAGGAACAGCCGGTAGGATGAAAAGACACCGACTCCAATCTCGACCATCCCCTGCAATGCCTGCGGCGGCGACAGGCCGCGCACCGTCCGGCCCCAGACCGATTGCACGAGGTCGAAGAACACGAAGGTGAACCCGAAGGTGAGCAGCACCTGGTCCATATGACCGCGGCGGTAGAGCGGCCGCAGGAACAGCATCTCCATGGCGATGCCGACCACCGCGACCGGGATCGGCGCAAGGACAAACGCGATCCAGAAATTATGCGTCAGCTCGAAGATGGTGAGACCGACAAAGGCCCCGAGCATGAAGAAGGAGCCATGCGCGAGGCTGACCACATTCATCAGACCGAAGATGAGCGAAAGACCTGCCGCGGTGAGGAACAGCAGCATGCCGTAAACCAGTCCGTTGAGGAGCTGGGCGAGAAGGAACTCCATCGCGCGGTCCGATCACTGCGATTCCCAGATTTGCTTCGTGGCCGGCGCCTTCACGTCGGTCACGGTCGCGATCACATTGCCGACAATGCGGTCCCCCTTCCGCTGCTCCTCCAGCATGTAAACGTTCTGTATCGGATCGTGCGTTTCCGGGTCGAACCGGAAGGGCCCGCGCGGTGCATCGAATGCGACTTTGACCATCGCCGCCGCGAGCTTGTCCTTGTCGGAGGTGTCGCCGTCGGTCGCCTTCAAGGTTTCATCGACCGCGCGTGCTACGACGAACCCGTAGTCCGAGAACAGGTTGGGAAACTCCTTTTTCTTGGCGCGGTACTCGGCGACGAAGCGTTCGTTCTCCGGATTGGTGAGCGTGTCCGTGTAAATCGTCGAGCTGTAGACGCCAAGCGCAGCGTCCCCGATCGCCGCAATGGTTGTCTCGTCCACCATGCCGCCGAAGCAGGCGAGCGGCGCCTTCACGCCCGATTGCGCATATTGCTGGACGAAGCGGGTCGAGTCGCTGCCACCGGGCATGAACGAGTAGACGGCGCCGGGATTGAGCGAACGAACCGTGGTGAGGTAGGCGCTGAAGTCGGTCGTCCCCAGCGGCGTGTAGATCTCCTTGAGCACCGTGCCGCCTTTCTTGGTGAAGGCGCGACTGAACACGCCGATGATGTCGTGGCCGGCAACGTAGTCGGCAGCGACGACAGCGACATTCTTGGCGAGACGATCGTAGACCCATTCGCCGATCGGATGCACCAGCTGCCAGCCGGAGAGCGACGTGCGGAAGATATATGGCGCGTGCTGCCACGTGACTTCGTCGGCGCCCGCGCCGGAGATGACCAGATAGGTCCCGGTCTGCTTGACGAAGTTCATGATCGCCAGCGCCACATTGCTCGCCTGCGGGCCGAGGATCATGTCGACCTTATCGCTTTCGACGAACTTTCGCGCTTTCTGCAACCCGATCTGCGGATTGAATTGGTCATCCTCTTTGATCAGTTCGACCTTGCGCCCTGCAATCGTCCAGTTGATCCGATCGAGATAGACCTCCATGCCAACGACATTGGATTCGGCGGCAACCGAGATCGGACCATTGAACGAATTGAGCACGCCAAGCCGCAACGGCTTGCGGGTCTGCGCCATGATGGGCGGTGCGGCGAGCACGCTTGCCGCTGCGAGACCAGCACCCGCGCCGGCGAGAAAGCGGCGGCGCGATGAAGCCGATAGGCGCGGTCCCGGCTGTGGCATGTATCCTCCCTTTTGGTTCTCGACCGAAATTACTCGGCCTTTGTCGTGCACCGATTTGATGTTGCTCAGCCCGCGTTGGTCAAGCTTTTCGCAACCAAAAGTAGAGGGAAACTTGTGCTCCAGCAAATGAGCCGAGCCCTCTCCCGCTGCGCGTTCGACGGTCCGGCGTGCAGCCACCGACGCTAACCGCATTTACCTTGCAAAGACAACCAAGATGCACCAATTCCCGGGCTGGCGCGGATAAGTTATGCTACATAGTTTGTTCCGCAGGAAAATTGGAAGGACTAAGCTTGGAAAAACAAAAACAAGGCGGGTGCGCCCAGGCCCTGCGCGGGGCGGGCCTGCCGTTCCGGGCGAGCTGACAGTTCGAACCATGACAGCTGTTCTCATCGTCGATGATCAGGCGACCAATCGCCTGCTTCTGTCCAAGCTCGCGTCATCGATCGCCAACGATATCCAGGTTGCAGCGTTCGAAGATCCGGCCGGGGCGCTCGCGGAATGCGACCGCAGCACGCCGGACCTGATCATCACCGATTACAAAATGCCCAACATGACCGGCGCGGAGTTCATCGGCCGACTGCGGGCCATTGGTCCATGCCAAGACATTCCAGTCATGGTACTGACGGCCTATGACGAGCGAGCGTTGCGCATGGCTGCGCTCGAGGCAGGAGCGACCGACTTCCTGCTGAGCCCCGTGGACCATGCCGAGTTCGTCAGCCGCGCGCGCAATCTGCTGCAGCTGCGCAAGCAGCAGAAACTGCTGGAAAGCCGCGCCAACGTACTGGCCGACGAGCTGCTCGAAAGCGAGCGCACGCGCGAGGAGACCGAGCGCAACGATCGCGAAGTCCTGGCACAGGTGATCGATACCGTGCCGGCCTTCATCATGGCGGCGGATCAAAGCGGGCGCTGCATCTTCGTCAACGATAGCCAGGCGCAATATTGCGGCGGCGCACCCGTTGACTATGTGGGCCATCCGATCACGCTGCTGCTGCGCGAGCGCGCGCATCGCAGCTTGGAACAAGATCGCGAGATTTTCCGCACCGGGAAGCCGATCCCCGGGCTCGAGGAAGAGATCACCGGCTATGATGGCGCCAAGCGCACCTTCGCGACGGTGAAGACGCCCCTTCGGGACGCGAGCCAGACGATCGTCGGGGTCGTCACCATCTCGACCGACATCACGGCCCGCAAAGCGGCCGAAGAGCGCCTCACCTACATGGCGCACCACGATGCGCTCACCGGCCTGCCCAACCGCGTGCTGCTGCTCGAACGTATCCGCAGCGAAATGCAGGCCGCGCGCGCCGCCCACCAGCGATTCGCGCTGCTGTTTCTTGATCTCGACCGTTTCAAAGCGATCAACGATGGTTTTGGTCATCCAGTCGGTGACTGGCTCTTGCAAGAGATCGCGTGTCGATTGCTCGACCACTGCCGCGCCGAGGACATGGTGGCACGGCTCGGCGGTGATGAGTTCGCTATCCTGCGGGTCGGTCTCGGTCACGCCGAAGACCCCGCCGTATTGGCCGAACGCATCGTGCGGGCGGTCACCGCGCCGATCATGCACAAAGGCACGCCCCTCTATGTCAGTGCGAGCGTAGGCGTGACGGTCTTCCCCACTGATGGGCAAGACTCTGAGACGCTGCAGCGCAACGCCGACCTCGCCATGTACCAGGCCAAGGGCGACGGTAAGAACACCTACCGGTTTTTCCGCCCGGCTCTGAAGGAGCGGATGGATCATGCGCTCCGGCTCGAGGTCGAGATGCGCGAAGCGCTCAAGCTTGACGAGTTCAAGCTCCGCTACCAGCCGCAGATCGACCTGCAGACCGGGGTGGTTTGCGGCCTCGAAGCACTGCTGCGGTGGCAACGGCATGGCCAAGATGTACTGCCGCCCGGCCGCTTCCTGCCTGTCGCGGAAGAAACCGGATTGATCGCGGAGATCGGCGCATTCGTGATCCGTACCGCCGCGCACCACGCGGCCGAGTGGCTGCGCGAACAAGGCAAGGGGCTGCGCGTTGCCGTCAACATCTCGCCCTCGCAGTTCCTGCGCCAGGATGTGTTCGGCCTCATTCGCGAGACGCTGGATGCAACGGGCCTACCCCCGGAGCTGCTGGAGCTGGAACTGACCGAGGGTACGCTGCTCGACGATCGCCCGCGCACCGCCGAAACGCTGCGCGCCCTCTCCCAGCACGGTGTGCGCTTTGCGATCGACGATTTCGGCATGGGGTTCGCTTCGCTTGGCTATTTCAAGCGGGTCTCAATAGGCCGGGTCAAAATCGACCAGTCCTATATCCGCAATTTCCCAGCCAGCCGCGAGGACAGCGCGATCGTGGAGTCCGCGATCGCGCTCGGCCGCGCGCTCGGCATCCCGGTCCTGGCCGAGGGGGTGGAGACCGCGCAGGAGCTCGCGGCCGTCCGCGAGGCTGGCTGTCACGAGGGGCAAGGCTTTTATTTCAGCCGGCCGCTTGCCCCTGAACTCATTTTGCCCATGCTGCAGAAGATGAAGTCAGAGTAGCATCAGTGTTTGATCGGCGGCACGCGATGAATTCCGCCAACACGATGGATCAAGCGCCGTCCTCACCCCCCGATCCCAGGCCGCCCCAAGGCGGCTTGCCAGCGGGGTTGCGAGCACGCCTCGCCACACGGCCGGACAGCGAGCACGAGATGAGCGTCAACCGCTTCATCTTCCTCATGCTCATGATGCTCTATCTCTGGGTACGGCCCGTGCCCCAGCAGCAGTGGGCGTTGGTTACGATGGTCAGCGGCCTCGTCCTCACAATCGGCCTGTTTGCCCACATCCTGTGGCGACCTGGCGTCAACCCCGTGCGCCGGGCCATCGCCTTCTGTGCCGATCTCAGCACCATCAGCCTGATGATCTACTTCACGGGCGACGCCGGCCCGATCTTCTATTTCCTGCTGCTCTGGACCGTATTGGGCAACGGCTTCCGCTTCGGCATTGCCTGGTTGGCGGGCTCCGGGGTCGCCGCGCTGGTCCTGTTCCTGGGTGTCGTTTTTGTCACCCCGTTCTGGCGCGCCAACCCCCACCTCGCCGTCGGCATGGCGGTCGGCCTCGTCATCATTCCCGGCTACGCGGCGATTCTTGTTCGCCGGCTCAATGACGCGCGCCGGATCGCAGAGCACGCCAATGCCGCCAAAACCATGTTCCTGGCCACAGTCAGCCACCAGCTGCGCACTCCGCTGAACGCCATCCGCGGTGCGCAGGATGCCTTGGTGGGCAGCCCCCTCACCCCGGACCAGCGCGAGATGATCGGAATTGCCCGGGCCGGCGCGGACATTCTGCTCTCCAATATCGAGGAGTTGATCGACTTTGCCCAGATCGAATCGGGCCACCTGCGCGCGAACCCGGTCACGTTCGAGTTGCTGCCGTTGCTCGGCGAGGTGATCAACATTGGGCGCACCCTGGCACACGAAAAGCCGCTCAGGTTTGCGTTACATGTCGACGCGCGCTGTCCGCTGCGCCTTCACGGCGAGCGGCGTTATCTGCGCGAGATCCTGCAGAACCTGCTCTCCAACGCCGTCAAGTTCACCCAGCAAGGCGGCGTGCTGATCGCCGTGCGGCCGCTGGAGATTACGGACGCCAACTGCCGCATCGAGTGCGAGGTCATCGACACCGGCATCGGGATCGCAGCCGAAAAGCTGGAGGACATATTCGACAGCTTCACGCAGGCAAACGAGCGGATCCTGGATGAGTTTGGTGGGACCGGGCTTGGCCTTGCCATCTGTCGCCGGCTCGCCACCGCGCTCTCGGGCTCGATCGGGGTCACGAGCCTTCTCGGCGAGGGCAGCAGGTTTCGCGTCGATGCCCGGTTCGAGCTACCGCCGACACAATCCAAACCGGAAATGCGCGACGAGCCACAGCGCTGTCGTGTCCTCGACCGCAGCGATAACGGGAGCTTCGCAGCGCGCTTGAAGCGGACCGCTTCCGATCAAGCTCGCACCATGGAATTTGTAGCCGAGGCAAGGGCGGATGCGCCAGCGCTGGCGATCCTGTCCAGCCCGGATGCGCTGCGGGCGCGCCCGTCGGATCAAGGATCCAACATCTACTACGGATCGCTGCCGATTATTGCGAATGGCGAACCGCCGCTGCGCGATTTGCGCTGGCATTGCGCGTCGCGGCTCGAGCTCGACTTTACACCGCAGGATTGGGCCTCCGCGTTGGCCATCGCGCAGTTCCCGCTGCATGGATCCGCAGGCCAGGGCGCGGTGGTGATCCCGTTCCGAGCCCAGCGGCGCGGCATCCGGATCCTCGTTGCCGACGACAACAAGCTCAACCAGCGCGTGGTTGGCAAGATGCTGGAGACCGCCGGGTTCGATACCGTGTTTGCAAATAATGGCGATGACGCCCTCGAAGTCATGGATTCGAGCACGATCGCCGCGGTGCTGATGGATGTGAACATGCCAGTGCTCAATGGGCTCGACGCCACCAAGCATTACCGCTTTGCGGCTCTCGACCTGCCGCACCTTCCGATCATCGGCATGAGCGCAGATGCGACTGAACGCATGCAGCAGCGCTGCCTTGAAGCAGGCATGGATGCCTGCGTGACCAAGCCAATCGATGCGCAAAGGCTATTGGCCACAATCGAACAACTCATCGCCAACCCATCGGCTGATCCGGCGCTTACCACGCGCGAACCCGCGAGCGTCGCAACGCTGACCCGGATTGGCGGGCGCGAAGCATCGCTCGACGAGGAGCGCCTACGCGAGCTCGAGGCGCTCGGCGGCACGGGGTTTCTGCGCGAGATGCTGAGCACCCTGATGGCCGAGGTTGACACCTTGACCAGCGATCTACAGCGCGCCCAGGGTCAGAACGATCTGTTCCTGTTTCGCGACGTCGCCCACTCGATCCGCAGTTGCGCCGTCAATCTTGGCGCCGAACCGCTGGCACGCCAAGCTGCGCGGCTTGAGCGCCTGCCGGCCGAGATCTTCGCCCGGCAGGGTGCAGCCGATCTCCACGCCCTGGTCGAACAGGCCGCGCGCCTGCGCCACGACATTGGGCGCAGGCTCGCGCATTAGGCTCGGCCAGTTCGATTCCCTCTCCCCGTCATCGCCAGGCTTGTCCCATCGATCTTTCTTAGGAGGGTTCGGCGCTTCACCTAAGCGGGATGCGCGGGTCAAGCCATGACAAAGCCCGCGCATGACCAACGAGAGGTCTTGTCCCGAAACGTTACTCCGCGGCAATCGCATAAGCCCCGCCAGTACGGCGACGGTCTTGTGCTCCCGTCAGCCGCCCCATGCGACGCAGATCCGCGTCCGTCAGCGTAAACACCGCGTCCACCCAGATATCGACAATGTCGCGCAGCTCCGCCTCGGAAATCGGATGCACGCGCTTGCGCGCCCGCAGGCTCGCCCGCAATGCATTGGAGCGTCGCGCGCCGCGCTTCACGTAATCGCGCAGCCCGTAGACGCCTTCGCCGTCTTCCACCAGCACGTCGACGATGCCCATGGCATGCAGCTGCTCCGCCGTGTAGACCGTTCCGCTCGTCACCAATTTGTGGGCTTCCGCCGGCCCGACCCGCCGGGTCAAGAAGCTGTAGGCGCCCATGCCGGGGAACAGGTTGAACAGAACCTCAGGCAGGCCCATCTTGGCGCTCTTCTCGGCGACGATCAGATCGCACGAGAGGGCCGTTTCGAAGCCCCCGCCCAGGGCATCGCCCTGCACCAGAGCGACCGTTATCAGCGGGCGATCGAATGCAATGACGTGCTGCCAAACGACGTCGATGCAGGCATGCGCATAGGCTCGAATTGCTGAACGATTGCCGGTGCGAACGCTCTCGGCGAAAAAGGCGAGGTCGCCACCGAGGCTGTAAGTGCCGGCGACCCGCGATCCGAACACGTAGTACTCAATTGTCCTGTCCGCTTTGTCCAGGAGCGCTGGCAAGGCGCGGTGCATGGTCTTGAGGTCGGTCAGTAACGGATTGGTGACGATGGGCTTGCCGGGCGGACGCATCCAGCACCAGAAGATCGGCGCGTCCGGATCAAGTTCAACGTCAATCGTGTCGTAGGTCGCATCGGGCGACGCACTGGCTGGGTCGGCATACTCATAGAGCGAGGGGTGGTTCAGGTTGCCGACCAGGGTTGGGCGCCGGACGGCCATTTCATTCGACAGCATCATGGCTTGCTCTCCTGTAATTATGTGCGCGGCGAGGCTCGACGGGGATTTCGGGACGGGTCCCCGCAACCGGCCGTAGTTTAGCATCATCATCATCCTACTCTGAGATGAGCCAAGAGAGCTATGCGACAGTACGGGATGTGACGAGTTTTTCGTGGCTTCGTCCGTTGCATCGCGATCAGGAAATCGGCAGCTTCGATCAGGAAACTTTGGACAAAAAACGGTACTGGATTACATGCGACACACGCTGGAGCAGGCTGGGTGGATCGTGCTTTTCTTGCTGTTAGTTGTTGGTTTTGTTGGCCAAATCGTCAAGGCCACGAACGAGCAGCACAACGCGGCCCTGGTGGCCGCGCAGTCTCCTGGTGCACCCTGGGTCTGTCCCATCGCAGGGCAATGCGGGCCGCCCGGAACGCCGGGATTAGGCCGATGGTAGGATAGTTGGGTGAGCTCGCCCGGGCTTGAAGCGACCGATTCGACATATTCGGCAGGCTCGCTGCTCGAGCGCCTGACCTCGATGGCGCGCGCCACCAAGCGGCCTATTCTGTTCGGATTGCGTTTGTGGGCGTCGGTGTGTCTTGCTTCCTTCCTGGCATTCTGGCTTGAGCTCGACAGTCCCACATGGGCGGCCACCACCGCGGCGATCACGTGCCAGCCGAGCTTGGGCGCCACCTTGCGCAAGGCTTCCTTTCGCATGGTCGGGACGATCATTGGCGCAATCGCCATCGTGATCATCACCATCTGCTTTCGCCAGGACCGCGTCGGTTTCCTGCTGTCCCTCGCCGTGTGGGGCGCGGCCTGCGGGTTTGTTGCGACGATCTTGCAGAACTTTGCATCCTATGCGGCGGCACTCGCCGGCTACACCGCCGCGATCGTGGCGATGTATCAGTTGGGAGCGACGGGCGGCGCCGGCGGCGACGTGCTGATGCTCGCGATCGATCGCGCGAGCGAGATCTGTGTCGGAATCGTCTGCGCTGGAGTTGTACTTGCCGGGACGGATTTCGGCGGCGCGCGGCGGGAACTCGGCGGCAAGATTGCAACCCTCACAGCTGCAGTCGCCAGAGGCCTGACAGAGACTTTTCTGGCGCCCAAATCGCAGTACCTGGACGCGCAGCTGGACCGGCGCCAGCTCGTCCGCGATGTTGCAGCGCTGAGCCCGGTGATTGACCAGGCAATCGGTGAGTCCTCAGAATTGCGGGCCCGCTCGCGTGTCCTGCAGGACGCGGTCAGTGGTTTGTTTACCGCGCTCGCCTCCTGGCGCATAACCGCAGAGCACCTGCACGAATTGCCCGACGACAGGAGCGAGCGCGCCGCCACAGCGGCGTTGGGCGTCATCCCCGATCACTTCCGCTGCGGCCGGCTGGAAGGAGGAGCCGCACAGCACTGGGCGGCAGACCCTCTTGCGCTGCGCCATTCCGCACGCGACACCGCCTTCGCGTTGATGCGATTGCCGGCGCAAGACCCTTCGCAACGCCTTGTCGCTGACCAAGCCGCACACGCGATGCTTGGCCTCGCGCACGCCTTCAACGGACTGCTGTTTGTTGATGATCCACGGCTCGCTGACGAACGCCCACAGATTGCAAAGCTGCATGTGCCGGACTGGTTGCCGCCATGGATCAACGCCGGGCGCATCTTCGTCACCATTGGGTTGGCGCAGCTTTTATGGATCATCACTGCCTGGCCGAACGGCGCGTCGGCGATTACCTTCGCGGCGGTGATCGTCATTCTGTTCTCGCCACGTGATGAACAGGCTTACCCGCTGGCCCGCAGTTTCTTCTACGGAATGATACTTATTGCGATCATTGCCGCCGTGCTGGATTTTGTTGTTCTGCCTAAAATGGAGACTTTCCTCGGTTTCTCTCTTGCCCTGGGGTTGGCGCTCGTTCCGTTGGGTGCCCTCTCGGCGCAGCCGTGGAACTCGGGCATGTTCATGGTAATGGCCTTCAATCTCAGTCCGCTGCTCGGGATCCGCAACGTGATGGTCTATGACGCCGCTCAGTTCTTCAACTCGGCGGCCGGCATCATCATCGGGACCGGCTTTGCGGCCCTGATGCTGCGGCTGATCCCGCCATTGTCCCCGGCCGAACGCAGCCGGCGGCTGCTCGCCCTGACACGGCGCGATTTGCGTCGGTTGGCCGCGCGCGCCGGAGCGGCCCGAGTACGCGACTGGCAGGAGCGCATTTTCGCTCGCCTTTCGGTTCTGCCGCAAAGCGCCGAACTGGCGCAAGGCGCCCAGCTCGTTGCAGCGCTATCGCTTGGCACAGAGATTATTCGGCTGCATCGGATCGCCGACCGGTTTGCGATCCGCCGTGACCTCGAACTGGCGATGTCGGCTGTCGCGGACAGCCAGAGCCGCATCGCCGTGCAGTGGCTGCTGCAAGCCGATCGCGCATTGACGGCACCTATAGAACATGATCCGGACTCCGAAGCCCGGCTGCGCGCCCGTGCCCGCCTATGCGCCATGAAGGAGGCGCTCACCCTGTTTTCCGACTATTTTGATGGCAGGGAGAGTTGATGCGTTTTTTTGAGATCAACCTGTTCGGCGTCTACGTCGCGCCGATCGCCATCATTCTGGTGGTCGCCTGGATCGTGTTGCTCCCGGTGCGCCGGCTCGGAAACCGCTTCGGGTTGTTGCGTCACGTCTGGCACCCGGCCTTGTTTGAATTTGCCGTCTACCTGATCGTCGTCTCCCTCATCGTGCTGGCGATTGCGCATCGTGGAGACTGGATCGCTCACTGATTGTTGCGCCGGGCGCAGGTCGCCTGTTACTCTATTATTATGAGACCTGACGCTCAGCATCTTCGCGAATCGCTGAAGTTTGATCCCGCCCATTCCGGCCAGATGCTCAAGCGCGGCACCTGGACCAACGACACCGTCGCGCGATGGTTGTCGCGCCATGCACAAGCGACACCACACAAGCCGGCGATCGCGTGGGCGGGCGGAACGCTGAGCTATGCCGAAGCGCATGAGCGTGCGATGCGCCTCGCCCGCGCCTTCGTGGCGTTAGGGGTGAGCAAAGGCGATGTCGTCGCCATGCAGCTGGCCAACCTGCCGGAGTTCATCATCGCCTATTTGGCGACCTCCCTGATCGGGGCCGTGACGTGTCCGATGCACATGCCATATGGGGCAACCGAGATGGCTCCGCTGCTGCACCATGCCGGCGCCCGTCTCGTGGTTTGCGGGCCGCCGGTCGGCGACAGGGTGCCGGCAGATATATTCCGGGGATTGCAGCAAAAAGTCCCCGGCATCGCGCATATTGTCACCGTCGGGCCGCCGGCCGCCGGTACGCTCTCGTTTGACCAACTCATCGACACCGGCCCGTTCGGGGATATTCGAAGCACCGGCATAGCTGCAGATCCGGCGATTCTCTGTTTCACGTCCGGCACATCGGCTGCGCCCAAGGCCGTCGTACACAACTCCTACACGATGCTCGCCAACAACCGCCTGTGCGCGCCGCTTTACGATTTGCGTGCCGACGATGTCGTGCTGAGCGGCGCACCGTTCACGCACGCCTTCGGCATTTGCATCATCAACTTCGCACTGTCGGTGGGCGCAACCCAGTTGTTGCTCCCGGCGTTTCGACCGGATCTATTCGTCCAAACAATCCTCAATGGTCGCCCGACTACGCTGTTCACAGCGCCAGCGCATGTGGCTGCCTGCCTCAAAGCCGGACTCCTGGACGATGTCGAATTCCCCTCCCTGCGCATCGCCACGATCTCGGGCTCCAGCTGCCCGCCGCAGTTGGCGCACGCCCTGCAGCAGAGAATGCCAAACGGCAAAGTGATGCAGATGTGGGGAATGACCGAGCTGTTCATGGGGCTGAACACGAGACTCGAGGATGCGGAACGCGTTCGCTGTGAGACGATCGGTCGGCCCACACCGGAGATGGAGATCCGAATCGTCGACGACCGTGACGCGCCCGTTGCGGAGGACATTTCGGGCGAGTTGCAGATCCGCGGGCCCTCCGTGTTCTCCGGCTACTACAATAACCGGGAAGCCAACGCCGATGCGTTCACGGATGGCTGGTTCCGCACCGGCGACCTTGCCAGCCGTGATGCGGAGGGCAACGTCCGCATCACGGGCCGGTTGAAGGACCTGATCAACCGCGGTGGGATCAAGGTCAATCCGTTCGACGTCGAGGTGTTGATTGATTCGCATCCGGACGTCATGCAGTGCGCGATCGTGCCTATGCCGGACGAAGTCATGGGCGAGAAGGCGTGCGCCTTCATCGTGCCTCGACCCGGCGCAAGCGTAACCCTCGACGAGGTCTGCGCGTGGTTGCGCCATCATGGCATCGCCAAGATGAAATGGCCCGAGCGCGTCGAGCTGATCAGCGAAATGCCGATGACGCCGACGCGCAAAATCATCAAGGGATTATTGAGGCCTGCCCGCGAGGCGCGCACGTAGGACGCGTGCTCGGCGATGCGAATGATCCGCCCATTTTGCACTTCCTGTCCGTGCAAACTCGACGTAAGGTGATTCGCAGAATCGGAAAACTACAACTTGAGGGACGATCAGTGATCAGATTGAACGCACTTGCCTGCGTCATTGCGATCATCGGGGCTTGCGGAACGGCCGGCGCGCAAACGCCCTCCACGATGACCTGCACGCCTATCACCCAACAGGAGGTCGCTGCTCTGTTTGATCGGTGGAATGCTTCGCTCGCGACCCACGATGCCGATAAGGTCACGGCGAACTACGCGCCTGACGCGGTCCTGCTGGCAACCGTCTCAAATCAGCCCCGCACCAACAGCGCTGAAATCAAAGACTATTTTGAACATTTTCTGAAGCGAGATCCGCAAGGCACCATTGACACACGTACGATCCGGATCGGATGCAACGAGGCAACAGACGTCGGCACCTACACATTCAAACTGTCCGGGAGGGCCCCCGGCACGACCGATATTGTTAAAGCGAGATATTCATTCATTTACGAACCGCGCGACGGAAAGTGGGTCATTGTTCACCATCATTCATCAGCAATGCCCGAGCCGGTGCAGTAGGCCGGGAATCCTGGCCTTCTTCGAACCAGGATCCCCCTCGGATAGAAGAAAATTATGCGGCTTTCTGCTTGCCCCAGAGCCGCGCGGAGGCGACGTCCGCACCCTCGCGCAGCGTCTTGAGCTTGGCCCAGACCACGTCCTCGGTCACCCACTCCCAACCGACAAAGGTTCCGAATCCGCAGTCGACGCCAGCGATGACCCGCTCGCGATCGCCGACCGCGTTGACGATCGCTTCGATGCGCTGCGCGACCACCTCCGGGTGCTCGATGAAGTTGCTCTTTGAATCGATCACGCCGGCGATGAGCGCCATGTGGTCCGGCAGCTTATGCCGACGCAAGGCTGCGGTCTCATGCTGGCGTCGCGGGTTGGCGAACTCGAGCCCGAGCGCTCCGACGTTGGCCTGGTAAAGCGCCGGCAGGATGACGTCCATGGAAACGTCGTATTTATGCGGCCCCTCCCAATTGCCCCAGCACACATGTAGACGCACGCGATCCGGCGGCAGGCCGCGCAGTGCTTGATTCAGCGCCGCCACGTGCTGCTCGACGACCTTGGCAAATTCCTGATCGGACATATCCTGATAGAGCAGCACGCGTTCCATCGCCAGATCCGGCGCATCGATCTGCAACACGAATCCGGCCTCCACCACTTTGGCATACTCGCTGCGCAGCTCGCGCGCGATCGCATCGAGATAATCCTGCTGCGATTTGTAGTAAGCGTTGAGCATCGTTGTGGCGACGATGCCGGGCGACGGCGCGTTCATGAACAACTCGCGGAAGCGCGAAGCCATGGGCTTCGCGACACGCTTGAAGCGATCGATCTCCGCCCCCAGCGCTTCGCCGCCACGGTACTTGAGTTCAGCGATTGCCTGCGGCGCGTCGAACACCTTGCCGGTTTTCGGAATACGCGCCAGCATGCGCTCGGTGAACTGCGAGAACTCGACGAATTCCTTGCCATAGGGGCGCTTCGACACGCCGCCGAAACCTTCCATCCGTTGCGGGATGTAGGTCTGGAAACCGACCCGGCCCTGCTCGCCGTCATTGGCGCTGTCGATCCCAACCTCAGCCTGCTTGGCGATCACGTGCGCCACGCGCGCCTCGATCGTCTCGTTCAGCTTCGCCTGATCGATGGACTTTCCTTGCTCCTGATCGATCAGCATGGAACCGAGCGGCTCGCCGCGCGGAATGCTGCCGGCGTGCGTGGTCAGAATACGATCAGTACTGCGCTGCATGTTGGGCACTCCCGGATTTACATTTTCTGCTTCTATGGCGGCCCGATCAAAGATCGGGGCGCCAGGGCCGCCACAGCATAACAGGGAACGGTCCGTCAGGTCAGAGCTTTGTCGGCAAACGCCAGTATCTGCTCGGCGACGGCATCAGGAAACTCTTCATGCACGGCAAGCTTACCAGCAGGAAGCTCGACGAGCTTGATGTGGGCGAACCGCGCCAGTTGTTGCATCTCGGCTTTCGAGCGGACTGGTGTCTCTGCACCGTAAATCACCAAAATCGGATCATGCGCTCGCTGCGCGGTATCCAGGAACGTGCTGCTGTCCGGCATCGGATCGAGCATGCCCGTGACAAACCGGACCGATCCCGACCATGCACCGGGCGCGGTTACGAGGGCCATTTTCTGCGCCAGTCGTTCACCGGCGAGCCAGTTCGGATCGCTGTACACATGGCCGCGCGCCATCATGCGCACGCTCAAGCGGTTGACATTGAGCCGGTAGAGCAGCGGTCCGACGATGGGCCATTCGGCCGCGCGCGCAATGCGTTGCCCGACGTCGCGCCGTCCATTCATCACGGTCGGCAGCGGACCGCGCCAAGTCGGTGCTATCAGGCAAAGCCGTCCCGTCGCATGTGGCAGATCGGCGGCGGCGCGCAACGCGTAGCCGGCGGCATGACCGGCCGCGACGGTTGCGAAAGGCTGGGGTGCGATCTCGCTCAACACATGCTGCAAATAATGAACGTAAGTGTCCGGTTGCCACGCAACAGGCGGCCGCGGTTGATCACCAAACCCCGGCCAATCAATGGCGATGGTCGCAAACCGCCGGGCAAGCCGCTCCTGCAAACCGCGCAGCTCTTGGCGGGTTGAGATCGAGCTCAACGCTGGCAACAGCAGCAGCAGCGGGCCCTCTCCGAGGCGCTCGAAGCCAAGTCTGATCCGTTGCCCCGCGTAGAACCAAGTGATCGTACCGGTCGCCATGAGGCCTCCCTAAGCAGAGTCAAACCAGCCAGTCGCGCGTTGCCATACATATTGGGGAGCGCATGTCGAATTGCCATTTGCTGCTGCCTCGGGAACTATAGCCCGCGCGTTTCGCCCTTCCCGGTAGCATACAAATCGCTGACCTCACATCCTCCCCGCAAGCTCGCATTCGTTCTCGCCGCTTCGGAATGAAGCGCTGCATGCCTGTGCTGATCGTTGAATTCGTCAAGACTGATAAAAGACAGGCTGCGCGGCTTGCTCGAGGCCAGCGATTATGGCGTGTTCGAGTTCGGCATGAATTTCGTTGCGGTTCACAAGTCCGACAAGACGATCAACCACGTCGGCGTCAATCAATAGCGCGGCGCAACGCCGGCCCGTGTTCGCCCGACGACTCCTGCAATCAGAACGTCTGTTTGCTTGACGCAGTCTTGTGCTTGCCGAAACCGGGGATACGCTGGATCACCGACTTCACATGATCGACGGTGATGAGCCGCGTGCATTCAAACTGCCGCGGCGTGTCCTTGTGGCGTGGGCAGTAGAGAAAATCCTTGTGGTCGAACCGGTGCGCCGGATCGTTCCAGCAACTGTTGCAGGCGTGATAGTTGACGACACGATAGGGCGTCGCGAACTCGTTGGTGGGGTGCGTGAAGCCTGCGATCATCACCACCGGCCGACCGGCAGCCCAGGCGAGCCACGATAGGCCGCTGGAGAGACCGACGAAGAAATCCGCGTGGCGCAACCAGCGCGCCCGCTCCTGCAACGGCTGATCACCGGTCTGATCCTCGGCCCCATTGGGGATGTGGTTCCAGATCAGGTTGTGGCCGTGGGTTGGCTTCTGATCGATGCAGATCACCCGATACCCGGCATCCTTCAAGAACGCGGCGATCTCGCGCCACCCATACGGGTTGTTCCAGTATTTGCTCTGCGTCGTGCTCTGGACCGCGATACAGACATAAGGTTCGGGAATCGGACGCGCATCGTTGTCGAGTGCGATCCGCGGCGCCACCTCGGTCGGATCGACACCGAGGATATAGCCGGCAGTGCGATGCAAGCCGACGAAGCGAAAATCGCACGGCTGGTGCACGAAACCCTTGTCGTCGAAGAACAAACCGATGCTGTAGGTGGCGTAGAAGTTCTCCGGCTTGACCTCTTCGTGCGTGACGAAAGTGATCTGCGGATAAGCATTGCGGAACAATGAGATGATCCCTTCGCCCATGGCGCAGGTAAGCTTGCAGCCGTGTTGCTCCTGGAACTTCACCGCATAGGGAAACCAGCCGACCGGATCACCCAGCGTGCCGACCGGGAACTGGACCATGATTTCGCGGTTCGCCGCGGAATAATCGTGCGAGAGCAGCAGCTCGTTGTTCTGCCAGGCCTCGAGCCGAAAACGGATAAAGTAGCGCTTGCTGGAGTTGACGCGGCCGGCCTTGATCTCGGTCTCGAACAGAATGTTGCCGGTGTCGAGATCCGTGAGCCGCACCCGCCAGGGATGCTCGCTGTCCGGCAGGTGCACACGGCAGCCGTCGTTGAAGTCAAAGCGCATGCCCTTGGGGCCTTCCTGGGTCGGCATGTCCGCCGGCGCCGGATAGGCCCGCTTGACCAGGGCGGATGCTGACGCTTCCGCTTCCGCGGCTGGAGGCGCTGGCGATGTGGGCTCGGGCGGGGTGGGCGCTTGCGCCGTTGGCGTGGATGCTGCCTGTCCAACCGGCGCGACCGGATCAAGCACGAGACTCAAACCAGGATTTGGGGCGCTCGTGCCCCGAACAGCTGCAACATTCATCTGTCGAATTTCCCAGGCCCGCGGGTTTGCACAAGAAACACCGTAGTCGCTCCGGTGTTTACCCAGATAATCGGTTCGCCGACCCCAGGCATTGCTTGTTGTCTGACACCGACCCGATCAGGGTGCCATCTAACGAAACGGTACCAGTTCGCACAATAGTCAAATGCGGTTCCCGGCTGCGGCAACTGAAGGGCGTCCTCCGCGACCGTGAGCACCTCGCCGCCGGCCAGCCCGCGCTTCCACAACGCGATGTGCGACATCGCACAGCCGAGCGCGCCGACCGAATAGGTCGTCAGGATATCCGACGTAATGAGCCCCGCTCCCTGCAGCACGGCGAGGTCGAGCGTCTGTCCATCGACGGCTGAGAAGCGGGTAAAATCCTCACTTAGATGCGCATTGATCTCGCTGAACTCGGACAGCCGTTAGGGGCTGCGGTCGAGATTGATCAAGCAGACGTGCAGGCCGGTTGGAACACTCACCGGTCGCGCTCTAAATCCTACAGCCCTCATCCTGAGGGGCGTGATCGCAGGTCACGCGTCTCGAAGGACGGCCACAATCAGAGGCCTTTATGTTTGGCCATCCTTCGAGACGCGCGCGAGCTTGGGCTCGCGCGCTCCTCGGGATGAGGTCTGAGAATGGGACGTGCTCATCAAGATAAGGTCCGATAGTTGCGCAACGCACGTCGCTCACCGGTCGCGCAGGCTTTCGTGACTATATTTGAGCAACGGCGAGAGCAAATATTCGATCATCCGCCGCGACCCGGTCTTGATCTCGACCGTCACCGCCATGCCAGGGGAGAGATTCACCTCGCGATCATCGACCAGCATCTGCGTGCGGTCGAGGGAGACCCGCGCCGAAAACACCAACTCCTGACCCACCGGCTCGCTCGTGCTGTCTTCCTGACCGCGCGGCTTATCGCCGGATTTATCCAGCGGCTTGTCGCGCTGGATCGCATCGTGCGACACGCTCAGCACCTTGCCGTGCAACAGGCCGTACTTGGTGAAGTTGAACGTATCGACCTTGATCTCCGCATCCTGTCCGGGCTGCACAAAGCCGATGTCGCGGTTGTTGAGATTGGCATCGACCTCCAGCCGGCTATCGGTCGGTACGATGACCATGAGCGATTGCGCTGCGGTCACGACGCCGCCGATGGTGTGGACGGTTAGCTGCTGCACGGTCCCGTCGACCGGGGCAGTCAGGACTTGCAACTGGGTTCGCTGCGTTGCCTTGATCAAGTCCTCGCGCAGTCCGTTGGCCTTGCGCTGCGCTTCGACCAGATCGGAATAGAGATCGCGGCGGAATTCGGCCTCGGCCTGCAGCCGCTGTTGGGCGATCGCCGCAACCGCGGCTTCCGCCTCATTTGCGCGGCTCTTCTGCACGGCCAGGTCCTGCTGGGTCTCCACCAATTGCTGATAGAGCTCGAGGTAGTTCGCTTTCGATCCGGTATCGTGGGAATAGAGCGTGCGCCGGATCTCGACGCGCTCGTTGAGCACCGGGATCAGTTTCTCGAGCTTGCCGACCGTCGCATTGACGGTGGCGAGTTCTGCTTCTTTCTGCGCCTTCTGGCGGTCGAGCGTCGCGAGCTTGGCGCTCTGTTCGCCGATCTGCTGCATCAGCAGCGACCGCTGCATGGCAACCTGCGTGGAACCGGCGCCTTCTGGAGGCTGAAACGCCGCGAGCGGATCGCTTCCCTGGCTGAGCGCCGCATTGAGCCGGGCGACGTCCAGCTCCGCTGACATGAGGTCGCCTGCGAGATGCGCTTGTTCCGCCCGGTTCATGGTCGGATCAAGCTCGATCAGCACTTCGCCGGCTGTTACAGCTTGACCATCGCGCACATGGATGGCGCGCACTACGCCGGCCTCGAGCGGCTGCACCACTTTGGTCCGGCCACTCGGGATGATCTTGCCGGTCGCGGTCGCGACAATGTCGATTCGACCGATGATCGACCAGGCGATTCCGATACAGAACAACACGATGATCGTGTAGACGGTCGCCCGCCCGAGGGGGGACGGCGGCGTCTCGACGATTTCAAGGGCGGCCGGCAGGAAAGCCAATTCCTCGCGGTCGCGACGTTCCTGGCGCGATCGGAGTGGAACAATGCTCCTCTTAGCGGACATCTTGGATCCCGGCCTGCAACAAATAGAGCGAGGCATAGCGCCCGCCGGTCTTGATGAGCTCGTCGTGGCTCCCATCTTCGACCACACGCCCGTGGTCGATGGTGATGATGCGATCGCTCCTCCGCACCGTTGAGAGCCGGTGCGCGATGATGATCACGGTGCGCCCCTTGCAGATCTCCTTCATCCCGTCCTGGATGATGCGCTCGCTCTCATAGTCGAGCGCGCTCGTCGCCTCGTCGAAAATCAGAATGCGCGGATTGGTGATCAGCGCGCGGGCAATGGCGACGCGTTGGCGTTGGCCCCCAGAGAGCGAGCTGCCGCGTTCACCCACGATGGTGTCGTAGCCTTCCGGGAGCTCCAGAATAAAGTCATGCGCGCCGGCCAGGGTCGCAGCCTCGATCACGCGCTCCATCGGCAAGGCTGGATCGGATAGCGCGATGTTCTCGCGCACCGAGCAGTTGAACAGCATGCTTTCCTGCAGCACGACGCCGATCTGCCGGCGCAACCATGACGTATCGATCATCGACAGATCGACGCCGTCGACGAGGACGCGACCGCTTTCCGGCACGTAAAGCCGCTGGATCAACTTGGCGAGCGTGCTCTTGCCCGAGCCGGAGGGGCCGACGATCCCCACGACCTGGCCGGGCTCGATCCGGAAACTCACATCGTGCAGCACCTCGGCGCCGTCGATGCGATAGCGGAAGGTGACGTGCTCGAACGCAATCTCGCCGCGGATAGCCGGCAGCGACGCGCGGGCCGGGCTCATGGTGGTCTCCGCCGGCGTGTTGAGAATGTCGCCGAGCCGCGCCACCGAGAGGCGCGCTTGGTGGAAGTCCTGCCAGATCTGGGCGAGCCGCAGCACCGGGGCGCTGACGCGGCCCGCCAGAATGTTGAAGGCGACAAGCTCGCCGACCGTCAGGCTGCCGTCGATCACCAGCCTGGCACCGAAATAGAGCGTCGCCGCGGTGACGAGCTTGCTGATGAGTTGCACCATGTTGCTGGCGTTGTTGCCGAGCTTGAGCACCCGGAAGCTCGCGGCCACGTAGCCGGCGAGTTGCTCCTCCCAGCGCCGCTGCATCTGCGGCTCGACCGCCATGGCCTTGAGCGTCTCGACGCCGGTCACGCTCTCGACCAGGAAGGCCTGATTCTCGGCGCCGCGGGCGAATTTCTCGTCGAGCCGACGGCGAAACAGCGGCGTCGCACCTGCCGAGATGCCGATGTAGAACGGAAACGACGCGATCACGATCCAGGTGAGCAGCGGCGAGTAGAGGAACATCACCAGCAGGAACACGATCGCGAAGAACAGGTCGATCACCAGCGTCAGCGCGGAGCTGGTGAGGAAGTTGCGAATATTTTCCAATTCGCGCACGCGCGCCACCGAGTCGCCGACGCGGCGGGCCTGGAAGTAGGCGAGCGGCAGAGCTAACAGATGGCGGAACAGCCGCGCTCCCAACTCGACGTCGATGCGGTTCGTCGTGTGGGAGAATAAATATGTGCGCAGGATGCCGAGAATGGTCTCGAACACCGCGATCCCGACCAGCGCGAACGCAAGCACGTCGAGCGTGCTCATGCTGCGGTGGACCAGCACCTTGTCGATGACGACCTGGAACACCAGCGGCGACACCAACGCGAACAGCTGTAAGAAGAACGAGGCGAGCAGCACCTCGCTCAAGTGCTTGCGATATTTGTGAATTGCGCTGAGGAACCAGGTGATGTCGAAACGGCGGGCGAGATCGATTAGCCCGGCCCGCTTGGTCATCAACACGAGCTGGCCGTTCCAGACCGCTTCGAATTCGGCCCGGGTCATGAGCTTGGGCCGCGCCTCTTGCGGCGCCTGCACGATGGCTTTGTCATCGCCGGCTTTGCCGAGCAGGAGATAACCGCCATCCCGCAGCACCGCGATCGAAGGCTGCGGCGTGGTCGCGAGCCGGTCCCAGTTGCTCGACCGCACCTTGGCTTTGAGACCCAATTCCTTGGCGTAGCGCAGCATTTCCGGCACGCCAATTTTGGCCATGCCCATGCGGTGGCGCACCTGCTCGGGATCGGCGCCGATCCCCTGGAATCGCAGCAAGGCGACCAGGACCGTCAGTCCCGGATCCATGGAGCTGGGGTTCTGCTCAGCGGTCATTCACAAATTCGTGTCCGTTGCAGCAAATCTATGTTGCTGCGCCATCGCGATACCGGTGATCGAAACGATGGCCCAACCTCGCGACAACACCGGCGGCACCCGTGCGCTACCCAGGATCGGTTTACCGCGAAGCCGGCGGCCCGTCCATACATGACGTTTTTGTCCATACGTGGCGTGGTGGTGGTCATAGGTGACGTTCCCCACGCATGGATGTCGGCTTTCGCCATTGATGTCGTCCTCCACATAGATGACGCTGCTGCCCAGGCGATGCTGACCCGCATAGAGGGCACTGACCCGCATAGAGGGCACTGGCCCGCATAGATGACGCCGACCCGCATAGATGACGCCGACCCGCATAGATGACGCCG
>JAFAXD010000055.1 GCA_019241285.1 Xanthobacteraceae bacterium
TTGCGTCCGAAGCGCTGACGCGAGCGATCGCCGCATGAATGAGATGATCAAACCGCCGCCCGCTTCACCCGACGGCACCGACGCCGAGGCCCGCCCGGTATTCGCACAGGAACGCCGCGTGCTGGGACTGCCGGCCAGCACCTGGCCGGGCATCCTGGCGCCGATCGGCGTTGGCGTGCTGATCCTGTGTTTGTGGGAAGCAATGGTCCGCATCAAAGGCATTCCGCCTTATATTCTTCCGGGCCCGTTGCTGATCGTGCAAACACTGATCACCGATTGGGGAACGCTGTCGGAAGCGCTGCTGATCACGCTGCGGATCACGCTTGAGGCGCTGTTTGCTGCGGTCGCCGTCGGGGTTGCGCTCGCCGTACTCTTCACCCAGTCGAAATGGCTGGAAAAATCGCTCTTTCCCTATGCGGTGATCCTGCAGGTGACGCCGATCGTCGCGATCGCGCCGCTGATCATCATCTGGGTCGGCGACATCAAGCTGTCGCTGCTGATCTGTGCCTGGATCGTGGCATTCTTTCCGATCCTGTCCAACACGATCATCGGCTTGAACTCGGCCGATCACAATTTGATCAATCTGTTCCAGCTCTATGGCGCTAGCCGCTGGCAGACGATGCGCTACTTGCGGCTCCCTGCGGCCCTGCCGTTCTTCCTGGCCGGACTGAAAATATCCGGTGGTCTCGCGCTGATCGGCGCGGTAGTGGCGGAGTTTGTCGCCGGCTCGGGTGGCAGCGCGTCCGGACTCGCCTATCGGATTCTCGAGTCCGGGTATCAGTTGCGCATTCCGCGCATGTTCGCCGCGCTGCTGCTGATCTCGCTCAGCGGCATCGCGATTTTCTTCGTGACCAGCATCATCGCGCACCTCGCACTGCGGCGCTGTCACGAGAGCGCGGTGACGAGAGAGAACTAAGTCAGTCCGAACAGGTGGCGCGCATTGCCGCCCGCGAGCGCGGCGACCGTCTTTGCGTCGAAGCGTTCGACCGAGAGAACATGGCCGATCGGATCGTACTCGCCCATGTCGTAAGGATAGTCAGTTCCCATCACGATGTGATCGGGACCAAATACCGCGACCAGATTTTCCAACTGATGCGGCGTGAACACGACCGTGTCGAAATAGAATTTGCGCAAGTAAAAGGTCGGCGGCTTCGGCAGCGTCCCATGCGAATCCGAGCGCGCGCCCCAGGCATGGTCCATGCGACCGGAGTACGCGGCTGCGAACGCACCGCCGTGCACGGCGAGAATGCGCAGGTTGGGAAAGCGCTCGAGCACACCGTCGAAGATGAGGTGATGAATTGCAACGGTCGTGTCGAGCGGATTGCCGATGACATTGTTGAAGTAGAACCGTGAGAACCGTTGCGGCTCGGTGAAGCCTTGCGGATGGATCACCACCAGCGCCCGCAGCGCTTCTGCTTTGGCCCAGAATGGATCGAAAGCGGGATCCGATAGTTCGCGGCCATTCACGTTGGTGAGGATCTGCACGCCCTTGAACGACAGTTCGCGCATGCAACGCTCGAGTTCCGTGGCGGCCGCATGCGCGTCAGGAAGCGGAACGGTGCCGAGGGCCACGAAGCGATCCGGCCGGCGCGATGCGAATTCGGCGAGGCCGTCATTGATCATTCGTGCAACCTTGACGGCGATCTCCGCAGGCACGTTGTAGTAGCACTGCATGGGGGTCGGCTTAATCGCCTGCACCGCAATTCCCATGTCGTCGAGATCGGAGAGGCGCTCGTTGAGTTCAGTGAGCCGCGAGCGCCGGTCGGCCTCCTGCTTGCGACCGACCGCGATCGTCTCAGCCGCGGCGCTGGTATCGGCCGGCGGAAGATGCGGTTTCACCAGTTCAGCGGCGGCGGGCACCATCACGTGCGAGTGGATGTCGAGGGTGCCGGACTGCGGATGCCTGCTATCTGATTTGGATTGATCGTGCGACCGTGCTGCTGTGGGACCGTATTTGTTCCAGATCTCAGGCATATAGTTCCTCCCCGATGGAATTGTCTGGTCGATATGTAGATGGTGCGAACAGCAATTACGGTTCGGCAGGGCGGTGCCACAGTCCGCGCAAGCGCGACCAGAGCGCGAACCCGATGGCGATGATGGCAACGATGATCAACACCACCAGCAATGCCGAGCGCTCGATCCAGGCAATTCCCGGCACACACAGTCCCATCACCAGACCGAGCAAGGAAATCTGCCAGTCAAACGTATGCACGCCGGCGATGAACGTGCCGAGCGCCAGCAACATCAGTAGCGCGAGGCCGGTTGCGTCTAGATTGAGCATGCTCTGCACACTGGGCAGGAGAATGAGGTTCATGGCCCCGAGAATCGCCACCCAATGCAGCACCTGCGTGATGATCAGACGAGGCACATCATGCCGGTCTGAGGCGTGGCGCCAGCCCGTAATGACGCATAGAACCGCGATGACGACCGCAAGAAACTCCCAATAGCCCACAAGCGCCTGTTTGATGACGCTCGTGTATCCGACCCCGAACACGGTCAGGACCCACACAACCGCGTAAGGCAGCTCGCGCAGCCAGAAGTGGAGGTGTGAATGCTCCGGCTTATCGTTCATGATCACTCCGCAAGGCGCCAGTGTTACGGCGAATGCTTACCCCAAACGCGCCGTATATGCTCGCCTGGACATGCCGAAGTCGGCATAATAGCCGCGATTGCCTCGCGGGAGGCAATCGAATGCAGATCAGACAGCGAGCGAGTGGATCGGTGGACGCACGTACGACGACCAGCCAAGGACGGCGCGAAGATTTTCGTCTTGTCTCAGGAAAAGGCCAATATACCGCGGATTGGAATCTCGCGGGGCAAGCGCACGCGTCCTTCCTGCGCAGCGACCATGCCCATGCCGAGATCGTGTCCATCGATACCAGCGCCGCACTGGCGGTTCCGGGCGTGCTCGCTGTGCTCACGGGCGACGACGTCGTCAAGGCCGGCTTTAAGACCCCGCCGGCCATCCTGTTCATGAAAGGAAAAGGCGGGAGCGCGTTCAAGATGCCGCACCGGCATGCGCTGGCGCATGAGCGCGTGCGCTTCGTCGGCGAGCCGGTGGCCTTGGTGGTGGCCGAGACCGAGGCTGCCGCTCAGGACGGAGTCGAGCGCGTCGCCGTCGAATACCGCGACCTTCCACCCGTGGTCACCGCAGAAGATGCACTGGCGCCGAGTGCTCCCCAGTTGCACGCGGACGTACCGGGCAATCTCGGGATGGACTACGAGTATGGCGCGCTGGCGCCGGTCGAAGCCGCGTTTGCCACAGCTGCCCACGTGGTCCGCGTGACTCTCGATGCCCAACGGATCTCGGGCAATCCGATGGAGCCGAAAGCCTGCCTTGCGGCTTACGACCCGGCGACGGGCATTTACAACGTCTATCTGCCGACCCAGGGAATGGCCGACGTACGCGGCGGTTTTGCCCACGTGGCCGGCGTCGCGCCGGAGGAGATTCGCATTCACGCGCACGATGTCGGCGGCGGGTTCGGCGTCCGCAACGAGGTGTATCCGGAGTTCTCTGCGCTATTCCTCGCCACGCGCCTGATCGGCCGGCCCGTCAAATGGGTCGGCACGCGCGCTGAGAGCATCCTGAGCGATCATCATGGCCGCGGGGCCAAACTCAGCGGTGCCCTCGCTCTCGACGCCGAAGGCAACTTTCTAGCGATCCGCATCGAATGGTTGGTTGACATGGGCGCTTACGCCTCGAACGCAGGCCCGTTCATCAATACCGGCGCGGCGCCGACCTCGAGCGCCGTCAACATCTACCGGACTCCCGCGGCCTTCGGCTCGCACCAACTCGTCTTCACCAACACCACGCCGACGACGGCGTATCGCGGCGCCGGTCGACCCAACGTCGCCTATTTGTCTGAGCGCCTGGTGGACGAAGCTGCGCGCATTACCGGCATCGATCGCGTCGCGTTGCGGCGCAAGAACCTGATTCCCAAATCGGCATTTCCCTACAAAACCCCGACGGGCTCGACCTACGACAGCGGTGACCCGCCTGGC
The DNA here is from genome assembly GCA_019241285.1 of Xanthobacteraceae bacterium. GTDB lineage: Bacteria > Pseudomonadota > Alphaproteobacteria > Rhizobiales > Xanthobacteraceae > JAFAXD01. The sequence goes on from JAFAXD010000055.1 coordinate 4,003, forward strand.
TTGCTCAAACAAGCAATCGAAGCCGCGGATTGGAAAGGTTTTGAACGCCGGCGACGCGCAGCCCAGCGCGCCGGCAAGTTGCGTGGAATTGGTTGCGCGAGCTTCATCGAGCCGTCCGGCGGCGTCGGTCAGGAAGAGATTGCGATCCGGTTTGATCGCGATGGCGGGCTCGATCTCTTCACCTTGTCCGGAGCATCCGGCCAGGGGCACGAGACGGTGTTCCCCGAGATCGTGGCCGATATCCTGGGCGTTGCTTCCGACACGGTGCGGCTGCGCGCGAGTGACCCGGACGCACCGCCGCTGGTTGGAACCGGAAGCTTCGGATCGCGCTCGCTCATGAGCCATGGCGGCGCGCTCGCGACCGGTGCGCGCGAGGTGATCCGCAAAGGAACCGAATTGGCCGCCAAACAGCTTGAGGTGGCGGAAACCGACCTGGTTTTCGAGAACGGTTTTTATCGCGTCACCGGCACTGACATTTCCATGGGGCTGGCCGAGCTTGCGCGAAAGCTTGGCGGAGACGGTGAAAATCCGCTCAACACCACCATCAAAATCAACACATCCGCTGCATTCCCGAGCGGCGCGCACGTGTGCGAAGTCGAGATCGACCCCGCGACCGGTGTGCTCGAGCTGATCCGCTATGTGGCGGTGGATGACGCCGGCAAGATCTACAACCACACGATTGTCGAAGGCCAAGTAGTCGGCGGTCTCGTGCAAGGAATTGGCCAGGTCATGGGCGAGCACTGCGTGTATGAACCTGAAACCGGGCAACTGCTCACCGGCACGTTCATGGATTACTACATGCCGCGCGCGGACGTCTTGCCGGAGCTCGCGCTCTATGATCGGCCAGTTCCATCACCGGCAAATACGCTCGGCGCCAAGGGTGCCGGAGAAGCCGGCACGACCGGCGCGATCCCGACCATTGCCAATGCGGTGCTCGATGCCCTCAAACCCTGCGGCATTACGCATCTCGACATGCCATTCACGCCCTATCGAATCTGGCAGGCAATCCAGAACGCGAAGAGCAGCTAACAAGCAAATTCAATTCTCCGACCTCATCCTGAGGAGCACGTGCGTCTCGAAGGATGGCCAAGAATACTGATCTCGCTTGTCGCCATCCTTCGAGACGCTTGGCGCTCGCGCGCCAAGCTCCTTAGGATAAGGTCAGTAAGAGATGCGCAGACCGAAGAAAATGGATCAGGCTTTGAAGTGTTTGGAGAGCTTGAGGCTCTGCGCCTGATAGTTTGATCCAATGCCCTCGCCGTACAGTTGATCGGGCCGTGCCAGCATGCGCTCGTAGATCAGACGACCAACGATTTGCCCATGCTCTAGGATGAAGGGGACCTCGCGCGAGCGCACCTCCAGCACCGCGCGAGCGCCTTTTCCACCAGCGCCCGCGTAGCCGAAACCGGGATCAAAGAATCCCGCGTAGTGCACGCGAAATTCGCCGACCAACGGATCGAACGGGACCATCTCTGCGGCATAATTTGGAGGAACTTGGACCGCTTCCTTCGAAGCCAGAATGTAGAACTCATCCGGATCGAGGATGAGTTTGTTCTTCTGAGCCGGCAACGGCTCCCAGAACTCCGCAACGTCGTAAGCGGCACGCTGATCAACGTCGATCAGTCCGGTGTGGCGTTTCGCCCGATAGCCGATCAGCGAGTCGAAACCGCTAAGATCGACGCCGACGGCGATCCCCTCGCTCACGTCCGCATGGTCGTCGTCAACAAGTCGCTCAGCGGCGTGCAGGTTGCGCAACGCAGCCGCATCCAGCGTCGCAGCACCGTGGCGAAAACGGATTTGCGAAAGGCGCGAGCCGGTACGCACCAGCACCGGAAATGTGCGCGGACTGATTTCCGCGTAAAGCGGGCCATGGTAGCCAGCTTCGATCCGATCGAAGCCGCGCGTCCCATCGGCGATGACGCGCGTGAAAACGTCGAGACGCCCGGTCGAGCTTTTCGGGTTGGCCGAGGCCGCGATTTCGGGCGGCAAGGCCAGGCTTTCCATCAGCGGCACGATGTAGACGCATCCGGTTTCCAGCACGGCGCCATCGCGCAAATCGATTTGGTGCAGTTTGAGCTCGTCGATCCGCTTTTCGACCGACGTGCCGGGGCCTGGCAGGAAACTCGCGCGAACCCGGTACGCCACCGTTCCGAGGCGCAGATCAAGGCTCGCCGGCTGCACCTGCCCGGGCACGAAGGACTGCGCTGCCGGAATGGCCCCGCTGTCCGCGAGTGCGTGAATCAGGCGGTCGGGCAGGATGCCCTGGTCACCGGCGTTGAAAGCAAGTGTCATGTCTCGCGTGATCTATCTAATCGCGGCCTTGACGGAAAGCGGCGTGGCTTGTTAGGAACGAGTTGTCCCGTGGTCATTTGAGCCGGCCGGCTTGCAGCCACGTTAAATAAATCGCTAAAAGGCCGGGGGACCTGTGGAACCCGGCCGAGATCGCTCAGGCCGGGATTTTTGTTGGAGGTCCTCGATGTCAGCGCCCGCTCACCGTTATCGCCCCGAAACCGAACTCGTCCACGCTGGCGCCATGCGCACGCAATTCGGCGAGACCTCGGAGGCGCTCTTTCTCACGCAAGGCTTTGTCTACGACAGCGCCGAGCAGTGCGAGGCGCGCTTCAAGGGCGAGGAGCCGGGTTTCCTCTATTCGCGCTTTTCCAACCCGACGGTCGCCATGTTCGAGCGCCGGATGGCCATTTTTGAGGGCGCCGAGTCGGCGCGCGCGACCGCAACCGGTATGGCGGCGGTGACGACGGCGCTGGTTGGGCAACTCAAGGCCGGCGATCACGTCGTCGCCGCCAAGGCGCTGTTTGGCTCCTGTCGCTGGGTGGTCGAGGACTTCCTGCCGCGCTTCGGCGTGCCGTCGACCTTGGTCGATGGCCGCGATCTCGAGCAATGGCAAAAGGCCGTGCGTCCCAACACCAAGACGTTTTTCCTGGAAAGCCCGACCAACCCGACCCTCGACGTCGTCGATATCGCAGCCGTGGCCAAGATCGCGCATGCGGCCGGAGCCACGCTGGTGGTCGATAACGTGTTCGCCACGCCGATCTGGCAGAGCCCGCTCGCGCTCGGGGCAGACGTGGTCGTCTATTCGGCGACCAAACACATCGACGGCCAGGGCCGCTGCCTCGGCGGCATCATTCTGGCCTCGGAAAAATTCATTCAGGACAACATCCACCAGTTCATCCGTCAGACTGGTCCGTCGATGTCGCCGTTCAACGCCTGGGTGCTGCTCAAGGGGCTGGAGACCCTGCATCTGCGCGTGCAGCGCCAGAGCGATACGGCCGCCGCCGTGTCCACCGCGCTCGCCAACCACCCCAAGATCACGCGGCTGATCTATCCCGGCCGCGCCGACCACCCCCAGGCCGACGTGATCCGGCGGCAGATGCGCGGCGGTTCGACGCTCGTCGCCTTCGAGGTGGCGGGTGGCGACAAAGCCGGCACGTTCCGGTTCCTCAACGCGCTCAAACTGATCCGCATCACCAACAATCTCGGTGACGCCAAGAGCCTCGTCACGCATCCGGCGACGACGACGCATCAGCGGTTGACGCCGGAAGCGCGCGCGGAACTCGGGATCAGCGATGGATTGGTCCGGTTCTCGGCGGGGCTCGAGCACCCCGACGACGTGGTGACCGATCTCGTAACCGCGCTGGAAAAAGTCTAGAGCGCATCCCGATTAGAAGGAATCGAGACGCGCTCTAAAAATTTAGTTTTTGCGCATGTCCTTATCGGAAAACCGGTATCCACTTTTCCGGGACATGCGCTAACCGAAATTACGGGATCGCCGATTTGTTGTTGATGTGTACTGCGTCGGGGGAGGCATGTGCGGATGTGACCGCTCGCGTGGCCGCATCCGAGATCGCCGTGCACATCAGCTTGGCCCAGCAGCCATAGCCCCAGTCGTTCATGTGCAGACCATCTGGCGACGTGAACGCGTCGAAGCTCATTCCATCCCGTTCACGCCAATGCCGCATGATGGCAAATCGGCGAAACACATTGACCTTGGTGCTCGTGGCGGTCGTCGCGATCAGGCGCACCATGCCCTCGGCTTCGGGCTTGGCGATCACCTTGGGAGCGAATTGAGGATCGACGAGCAGAATGTCGGCGCCCGCGTTCTTGATCTCGGCAATGCCTTCACGGACAAGCTTGCCGACATCCTCGATTGGCACGTCACGCAGAGCCGCGTTGGTGCCGATCTGCCAGATCACCAAGTCGGGTCGTTCGTCGATCACGTCCTGCTTGAAGCGTGCGATCATCTCGGCGGCGTCCTGGCCATTGATGCCGCGATTGAGAACCGTAATTGGCACGTCGGGATAAAGTTTCCCGAGCTCCACCGCGAGCCGGCTCGGATAAGACGCTGCAGGAGAACTGGCGCCCGCACCCGCGGTCGATGAAGATCCAAGCGCCACGATCTTGATCGGCTCGCGCGCCGACAATTTTTCACCAACGTGAACCAGCGGACGATCGAGGCGCGTGAGGTCCGACGGACCGTCACACATGCGATCAGCCGCGTAGGCGCGCGCGCTGCAAATCGACAAAGCTGCCAGAAGGGCAATGGCGAGGCCTGCCCTCCACCGGTCGTTCATCAACATTGGCTTCCCTGTCCCGTGCTGGCGGCGGCTTCCGCCTCAGCCTTGTTGTTGCCTACTTTGTAGCAGCCTGCGCGCCCCGCATGCCACCTGTTTTTCTTATATTTCATTGATGATTGTCATTGGCGCCGGCGAGTTTTGCGCTCTGCACAATTAGATCCGCCAGCAAGTCCGCGACGCATTGGTGCACGCGCTCGGCCATGTCGGTTTTCTTCGTGGGATCAAGGAGATCGAAGGTGCCGAGCTCACCCCATTGGCGCATCACCGCAAAGCGGTCGAACAGCGGTACTTCATGCTGCATCGCGGCGAAACGCATCGCATCAGCATAAGGTTGGACTTCAATCATGGATTCGGTGCGCGGGCTGTACTGCGGGTTCATCAAAATGATGTCGCTGTCGGCCTCCAACACCGCTGCCACACCTTGGTCGATGGCCGAGCGGAAATCCTCCGTGTCGATCCGGCGGATGGCATCGACCGTGCCGGTCTGCCAAATCACCACAGCCGGCTTTTCGCTATGCACGAGGTGCTCGAGGTCCTCCTCCATGCTGTCGGCAGTCGTCCGCGGTTTGGCGAAGGTTGTGACCGTTACCTTGACGCCGGGGAGCCGTTTGCCGAGCGCAGTTTCAAGCCGCGCCGGGTAGGCGGCTTCCTGTTTGCCGCCCGGGCCCGCGAGCAGGCTCGACGCAGAACCGACAACAACAACCTTGAGTTCCTTCTGGGCAATGGCACGCGCCACCCGGGGCAGCGGATAATCAGCGGTGACCAGGTGCGCCGCGACGGCACAGTCTTCTTGCTCCCCGGCAAGCGCGGGCGAGACGCATACGAGCGCACCGATCAGTGCGGTGACAAAACTCTTCATGCCTCCCCTCCGGCGAGGTCGGCATCTGGTGGCCGTGTTCCCGGATTACGCTCAATATTCTTATACCACGACAAAAGCCAGGCGACCGCAACCATCAACACGATGCCCGTGACGCTCGCCAGCACTTGCGCAGATACTGCCTCGGAAACCTGCACCATGATGAAGTGCGCCGCAAACGCAAGGAACACGCCGAGGCAAAAGATCTCGAGCGAATGCTGGCCGCAGACGATGGCCGGCCGCAGCCACATGCTTCTTAGCGCCGGCCAGTCGCGCGGAATGAATCGGACCGTCAACACGGCAAGCGACAGGAAATGAACGAACCGCAGGACGTCCAGATTGGTTTTATCGATCGGATACATCCAATCGGAAAGCCATTTGGGGACCAGATGCCCAAAGGGCGGGAAGTACCAAGTCAACACGATCCCCAACGAGAACCCCAAGTAAGCGATGGCGAGACCGAGCACCACCGGTGCGCGCATGAAGCCGCTCAGCCGTTGGGCGCCACCCACCGCACACCAAGCCCCGAAGCCGAACAGCAGCTGCCAGGCAAACGGGTTGAAGGTCCAGGTGCCCTCCGGATAGGCGGGAAGATTGACGTCGAATTGTAAGGCAACGACGTAGACGGCGACCGAGGTCGCCAGCGCCAACATGGGTCGGCGCAACAGAATCCAGAGAAAGAGCGGAAACGTGCCCAACAACACGATGTAGAGCGGCAGCACGTCCATGTTGGCCGGCTTGAACTTGAGCAGTAGCGCCTCGTACAGCGTCACATCCGGCTGCCGCAGAAAATCGAAGATGCCCATCTCCTCGGCGTAGAGCGGGTTTTCGAAGCTGCGCGACACATAGGCGATTTCCGCCAGATAGATCACGAACAGGAAAATGTGGGCGACGTAGACCTGCCAGGCGCGCTTGAGGATGCGCGCGGCCGCCACCACAAAACCGCGGTCGCGCATGGCGCGTCCATACACGAACGCCGCCGTGTAGCCCGAGATGAAGACGAAAATTTCGGTGGCGTCACTGAACCCGTAGTTGCGGATCGTGATCCAGCTGACAATGTTGGATGGAATGTGATCGAGGAAAATCAACCACAGGGCGATCCCGCGGAACAGGTCGAGCCGCAGGTCCCGTTCAACCGGCGGCGGGGCCATGCGACCACGCGGGGCGGGCGTCACTGGAGGCGCGGCGGTTTCAACGCGGGTAGTTGGTTCCGCGTCGCCAGCACGGTAAGCTCGCTTGTTCGCCGATACACTAACCATAGGTCCGCGCCATGTACCGGGCTGTCACCCGCAACATTGAGGTCAAGGTGACCCCCCGCTTCTTGCCTGAGCGGTCGTCGCACGAAAAGAGCTATTTTTTCTGGAGCTACACGATCGAAATCAGCAATCACGGACAGGAGACCGTGCAGCTCAAGACCAGGCATTGGCGCATAACCGACGCCTTTGGCCGAATTCAGGAGGTCCGTGGTGCGGGCGTCGTCGGCGAGGAGCCTGTGCTCGAACCCGGGAAGTCGTTCGAGTACACCAGCGGAGTACCGCTACCGACGCCGTCCGGCTTCATGGCCGGCACTTACGGCATGGTCAGTGGTAAGGGAGAACGCTTCAACATCGAGATCCCGGCGTTTTCGCTCGACAGTCCGGACGCAAAGCGCACGATCAATTAGGCCGGTGCATGTCCCGGAAAAGTGGATACCGGTTTTCCGATAAGGACATGCGCCTAATTGAGTCTGTGCGCACCCACTTCCTCCGGTGCGAACACATATTTCGAGCTGCAGAACTCGCAGGTCACCGAGATGACGCCATTCTCGACCATGTGGTCGCGATCATCCTGGGGGAAGCTTTCAAGCATCGCCTTCACGCCGTCACGTGAACAGGAGCACTTGGACTCGACCGGTTGTGCGCTGAAGACCCGCACACCGCGTTCATGAAACAGCCGGTACAGCAAACGCTCGCTCGAGACATCGGGATCGATCAGCTCGATATCAGTTACAGTTTGTATGAGCGACCGGCCCTCCACCCAGGCTTCATCTTCCGGGACCTGATGCACCACCGTCCCGGGCGGCGCATCTCCCGGGTCCAGATCGGGCCCGCGCATCCGCTCCGATTTGGCAGGGAGAAACTGGAGCATGATGCCACCCGCGCGCCAGTGATGCTGCGGACCGCCGGCGCCGGCGGAAAACTCCTCGGCAACGGCAAGCCGGACCCGGGTTGGGATTTGCTCTGAGCGCAGGAAATATTCATGCGCGGCATCTTCCAGCCCACCGCCGGTCAGCGCCACGAGCCCCTGGTAGCGGCTCATCTCGAGCCCCTGATCGATTGTCATGGCCAAATGGCCGTGTCCCATCAACTCGCCGGCTGAGGCTTTTCCGGCCGTGATGGCGGCCGCGACCTGCGCAGGATCGAAGCTTGCGCAGGCGCGCACGCTGCCCGGGGTGACATAATCGACCACCAGCATCCGCACTGGACCGTTGGTCTTGGTCTGTAGAATGAAGCGACCGTCGAACTTCAGCGACGAACCAAGCAGCGTCGCCAACACCACGGCTTCGCCGAGCAGCTTTGCGACCGGGAGCGGATAGTCATGGCTCGACAGGATTTGGTCGAGTGAGGCGCCAAGGCGCACCACCCTCCCGCGCTGATCGAGCGCGGCGACTTCGAATGGCAGAATAGAGTCATCGCGCGCCCAGTCTGTCGGAGCGCGCGATGGTATTATGGCTTCATTCATGGGGCGCCCGCTCGTGCGTTCGCTGCCGCATGTCCATGTGCTGCTGATTGCAGGCACCACGCCAAGATGCCCTTCTGGGCATGCAGACGGTTCTCCGCCTCGTCAAACACAACCGACTGCGGCCCATCGATCACGTCGTCGGTGACCTCTTCGCCGCGGTGGGCTGGCAGGCAATGCATGAACAGTGCGTTTGGTTTCGCAAGTGACATCAATCGCGCATTGACTTGATAGGGCTTGAGCAGGTTGTGACGCCGCGCACCATCTTTGTCGCCCATCGAGACCCAGGTGTCTGTCACCACGCAATCGGCGCCCCGCACCGCGGCCTCCGGGTCGGCGCCAAGCTCGATCGCGGCACCCGACGCGCGCACCCATTCGACGAGCGCCTTGGGCGGCGCAAGCTCCGTGGGCGTCGCGACGTTCAGTCGAAAGGCAAACCGCTCCGCGGCGTGCATCCAGGAGGCCAGCACGTTGTTTGACGCACCACTCCAGGCCACGGTCTTGCCGCGGATCGATCCAAGGTGCTCTTCAAACGTCATCAGGTCAGCCATGATCTGGCACGGATGCGACAACTTGGTGAGTGCGTTGATAACCGGAACGGTCGCGTGCTGTGCGAGTTCCAGCAACATATCGTGTTCGAGGATGCGGATGACGATGGCATCGACATAACGCGACAAAACACGCGCCGTATCGGCGATGGTCTCGCCGCGGCCGAGTTGCATTTCCTGTCCGGTCAACACGATCGCGTGGCCACCGAGCTGACGGATCGCGACATCGAATGACACCCGCGTGCGCGTCGAGGGCTTATCGAAGATCATCGCCACGACTTTGCCGGCCAACGGGCCGTCAGCAACAATGCGACGGCGCTCCTGTTTCATCGCGCGGCCAGCCTCGATCATGCCGCGCAGCTCGGTCGGCGCGATATCGATGAGATCCAGAAAATGCCGGATCTGGCCGCTCACACTGTTGCTCCTGATGCTTCCCGCTTGGCCGCGAGCGCGCGTTCAATGTTTGTCGCAGCCCGATCAATACGATTGATGACCTCGCCGATCTCGCTGTCGCTGATGATCAGTGCCGGCAGCAGGCGCACCACGTTGTCGCCGGCCGCCACCGCGAGCAAGTGCTCGGCACGCAGCGCATCAACAAGTTCGGTGTTGGGGATCGTGGTGCGCAACCCCAGAAGCAGACCATCGCCGCGCACTTCAGAGATCACATCGCTATGCCGATCGTGAATTTCGGCAAGCCGCTGTTTGAAGAGGAGCGCCTTCTTGCGCACGCCTTCGAGGAACCCGGGTGCGAGCAGCACGTCCAGCACGGCGTTGCCGATCGCCATCGCCATTGGATTGCCGCCGAAGGTCGAACCGTGTGTACCCGCGACCATGCCCTTGCCGGCGTCCGCGGTCGCGAGGCACGCCCCGACCGGAAAGCCGCCGCCTAGTCCTTTCGCCAATCCCAGGATGTCGGGCTTCACGCCGGTGCGCTCATACGCGAAGAAATGGCCGGTGCGTCCAACGCCGGTCTGCACCTCATCGAAGATCAACAACAAACCATGTTGATCGCAGAGCGCGCGCAGGCTTTGCAAGAAGGAATTGGGGACCACCCGCACGCCACCTTCGCCCTGGATCGGCTCGATCAGGATCGCGGCCGTTTCCGGGGTGATCGCGCGCTTGACGACCTCGACGTCACCAAACGGAATGTGATCAAAACCCCCGGCCACTGGACCGAAGCCATCCAGATACTTCTTGTTGCCGCCGGCGGCGAGGGTGGCCAGCGTGCGACCGTGGAACGCGCCTTCGAAGGTGATGATCCGGAAGCGCTCGGGGTGACCGGAGGCGGCGTGGTGCTTGCGAGCAACCTTGATGCAGCACTCCATCGCCTCGGCGCCGGAATTGCAGAAGAACACCAGATCCGCAAACGAGATCGAACACAGGCGGTCCGCCAGGCGCTCAGCTTCCGGCACGCGATAGAGATTGGAGACGTGCCAGACCTTGTGAGCCTGCGTGGTCAGCGCTTCGAGCAGGTGCGGGTGCGCGTGCCCCAACACATTGACGGCGACACCGCCGGAGCAATCGAGGTAGCGCTCCCCGGTCGTGGAGAAGAGCCAAGCCCCTTCTCCGCGTTCGAATGCAACGTCGGCGCGCGCGTATGTCGGCAATAGATGCGAGGTCACGGTCGTGCTCGTCCGTCTGAGATGGCGCGGTGCAAAATGAAATGTGCCGCCTCTCCGGGCGGCACCACACATATTCTAGATCGCAGCCCTGTCGTGTCAACCTGAACCGGTTTTGTGGAGAGCTGGCTGGACCGCCATCCAAACCTGGGCTCTCAACCAGCAACTATATGATTCCAGTGGTGCTTTTCGGTTGGCGCAGACTGTCGAAGGTGCTTGGCGCGCTCGAAAAACTGCCAATTCGTGCCATCGAATTGCCAGGCTAGGCGGATTCTCTGCTCGTTGCGCAGACGAACATGTGGACTGCGCCCCTGCGGACTCTTGCGTGCGACTCTCCGCATATTGTAGGTTTAGATCGTCGAGACACGATATGTCGT
>JAFAXD010000124.1 GCA_019241285.1 Xanthobacteraceae bacterium
GAACCACGCGCCGGACTTCTCGACCACGCCCGCCTTGACGCCGAGGTCGATGACCTCGCCCATTTTCGACACGCCCTCGCCATACATGATGTCGAACTCGACCACCTTGAACGGCGGCGCGAGCTTGTTCTTCACCACCTTGACGCGGGTCTGGTTGCCGATGACGTCATCACGGTCCTTGATCTGGCCGATGCGGCGGATGTCGAGCCGCACCGAGGCGTAGAATTTCAGCGCGTGGCCGCCGGTGGTGGTCTCGGGCGAGCCGTACATCACGCCGATCTTCATGCGGATCTGGTTGATGAAGATCACCATCGTGTTCGACTTGTTGATCGAGGCGGTGAGCTTGCGCAGTGCCTGGCTCATCAGCCGCGCCTGCAGCCCGGGCTGCTGGTCGCCCATCTCGCCTTCGAGCTCCGCGCGCGGCACCAGGGCGGCGACAGAGTCTACGACGAGCACGTCGATGGCGCCCGATCGCACCAGGGTGTCGGCGATCTCCAGCGCCTGCTCGCCGGCGTCGGGCTGGGAGATCAGGAGGTCGTCGATATTGACGCCGAGCTTGCGGGCATAGACCGGGTCAAGCGCGTGCTCGGCATCGATGAAGGCGGCAATACCGCCCTTCTTCTGCGCCTCGGCGACGCATTGCAGGGCAAGCGTGGTCTTGCCGGAGGATTCCGGTCCGTAGATTTCCACCACCCGGCCGCGCGGCAGGCCGCCGATGCCGAGCGCAATATCGAGCCCGAGCGAGCCGGTGGAGATGGTCTCGATCTCGATCGCCTTATTGCCCTTACCGAGGCGCATGATCGAGCCTTTGCCAAAGCTCCGCTCGATCTGGGAGAGCGCGGCATCCAGCGCCTTTGACTTGTCCATGGAGGAACCTTCAACGAGACGTAACGCGGTCTGGGCCATCTGTTGCTCCTATCGGGTCGGGATTCGCAAGCGCGATTGCGGGGCGAGGGGCGATTCCGGTGTTAGGAAAATAATGTACACGCTTTGTTCTATGTTCGCAATATGTTCTTTGGTCGTCCCTGGTGCTGGTCGGGTTTAGGGCGAAGTGGCCGGATTCGGTTTTGGCAGTTTCCTGTTTTCGATTTTCGAGACCGCCCGTTTTGCACTGACCAATTGCTATGTCCTTGTCTTAATTTGACTAAATTCCAATCCTAATTCCGTTTTCCACAGGGTGGGGATAACTGGAGGAGGGGCGAATGGAGTTGCCTCCGGAGTACTGGCGTGAGCGGGCCGAGAGGGTTCGCAAGACCGCAGACTTTGTTGATGAGAAAACCCGCGAGACCTTGTTGAGGATGGCTGGGGATTATGAAGCCCGCGCACGCCGAGCGAAGGATCATCTAGAGCCGGTCACTTAGGGCGCCGCTTTTATTTGGTGGTCTAGGTCGTCGTAGTCGAAGGCGACCGGCGTGAAAGACCGAGATCGGTGACCATCTCTCGACTGACCCGCTTCGCGATCTTGGCGATCGCGGCAAGGGCCCGTGAACTTCGGGTCTTGCGCGGCGGGCGCCTGCGCCTTCTCATATGCTGTTGGGTCGGGGAACTGCATGACCACAAACCAGTCTCCGACGTTCGGTTCGGTGTGAAAGCGGCTTAACCGACAGCTGATCCCGTTTCTGACCCGCCCCTTTTTGGGTTAAACCGGCCGGCCCACAAACCGGGACAACCGCATGCATCCTCTCATCTGGGCCGCGCTGCTGACGGTCGGCGCCGGCGTCAGCGTCTTCGTGCAGCAAGCCTTGAACGCGAACCTGCGGGCGGAATTGAACTCCGCCGCCTGGTCCGGCTTTGTGAGCTATTTACTGGGCGTCGTTTTCATGGTGTGTCTTGCCATCGTCCTGCGCGACCCTGTTCCGTCAGCCAGCACCATTGGGCGCGTGCCGGGGTGGGCGTGGAGTGGCGGGATCTTTGGCGCGATCTTCATCGCGCTCTCGATCGTCACGATCCCAAAGCTGGGCGGCGCTGCCTACATCGGGCTGCTGGTGACAGGGCAAATGCTCGCCGCGCTCGCGTTTGATCAGTTCGGCTGGCTTGGCATTCCGCAGCGGTCGATCGACGTGCCTCGCTTGTTGGGCGTCGCGTTGTTGGTGGGCGGCGTGGTCCTCATCCGCCGCTGAGCGTGGGAAAGGCAGGCCAGCGTCCGTTTTGCGTGAGGCCAAAGTCGCAGTGTGTCGTCTTTGCAACGATTCGCTCAAAGCTAAATTTTCTGTAAGAAATCACAGCAGACATCCCGTGCGGATACGGCGATCAAGGCCCATGGCGTGGGGGCGCGCATGGGCAATGAACTTCGCTACTGGCTACCGATCGTCATTGGGCTCGTTGCGGTGTCGATGGTCTATTTTGCGACGCGCAGATAGTCCGTCGCTCGCGCGACCTCAGCTCAGGCGCATGGAAACTTCGACATCGTCGCCGAACTGGGTTGACATGTAGCCGTGCCGGGCCTGGCGCACCCGCGCCAGGTAATAGGCGATTGCGTCGGCAACGTAGGGCTAGGTATTTTTCCTAGTCTAGATTTAGACTAATCCTAAACTATATTCCCTTCCGTGAAGGGATTCGCCATGTGCAAGCTATCGTTGTCGATGCTCTGTGTCGGCGCGGCGTTGGTCATCTCGAGCGGCGCCTATGCGCGAGGCGGGACTTACCACCACGCTGAGTTCGTCCCGTTGAAATCGTCCGTCGGAACCACGGCTCTGGGTGGATGGGCGCTGTATTCGCCTGCGCATCACCATTACCATTGGAACTATCGCCAGTAGGTCTGGGGTCGGCGGGACGCAAAGCGGCTCGTAGCAGGCCGCCAAGACGCCATACCTTTGCTTGACCCAATAAATAACAAAATTTATCGATCGGCGTGGCGCACGCGTGCGTCAGGCTTTTTGACAAGTGAATCGGAATTGGCGGTCCGAGGCCAGGCCTTGACCGAAATCTTTGCGCGAGAGCGTCACCTACGTGCGGCGACGTCATCTATGAGAAGAATGTCATCTATGGCAGATCCGTCATTGCGAGCGAAGGGAAGCAATCCAGCGCTGAGGCGCCGCACTGGATTGCTTCGTTCGCTTCGCTCATTGCAATGACGAGTTTGGTTTCGTCCGGCCTGGGTCGAGAACACAGGTGATGAACTAAGCCAAAGTGCAATCGGCGGCGCACCAGCACAAAGCGCGCCCGGATGATTTCCATCCAGGCGACGCCGTGTGAATCAAGTGTCATCTATGCGAGGACGTCATCTATGCGGCGCCCTCGCTGAGGCCGGTCAGATCAGAACGGGCAGGCGGGATTTCGGATCCAGCGCGCCACCGGACGACGAAAGCCCGGACGGAACCAGACGATCTGGTTCGGGAACGCGACGCCGCGCAAGCCCCAAGTCGTTGCCGCCACCGAGGCCGGCCCAGTGTAGAGTCCATCAGACCAGACGCCGGCGTCGTTATAGAACGACACGTGCCTGTAGACTGGCCACAGCCCGTCCGCATAGGCGCGTGCACACAGGCCCGGCGCCGCGCAGGCGGGGCCCTGGCAGGTATAGCCACCCGTGACGTTGACGGCCTGAGCGTTAGCCCCGGCGCTTGCAAACAACGCGCAAGCACCGGCCATCAAACCCAGCACAAACTTCCGCATCTCGCTCTCCCAAATTTCTCGCGGTGCGGTAAGGTATTTACGGGTTAGGTTCCCTAGGCAACCTATCACTCGGTTTAGGCGCCCTTATACCTGCGGAAAACCCTGGGACGCAGGATTGGGAGCGGGCACGAAACGGGCGTCATCTATGCGCCGCCTTGTCACCTATGCGCGGCGCCGTCCATCCACGCCGGTGAGGTCATCTAAGAAGAAAAGGTCATCTATGGCAGATCCGTCATTGCGAGCGAAGCGAAGCAATCCAGCGCTGAGGCGCCGCACTGGATTGCTTCGTCGCTCCCGCTCCTCGCAATGACGAGGCTAGTTTTCATCCGGCCGCGATACGCAGCGGGCTCGAGCCAGGTGCATGCCCAAGTCCGGGACGCGAGGTGTCCGCGTCACCTATGCGCAAAACGTCATCTATGCGCCGCGGTGCCCCCCGGCTCTGGCGCACCGGCCTTGCCGCCTTCCAGATAGGCCGCGCGCACCTCGGGCCGCTCCAGCAGCTCGCGGCCGGTGCCGGTGAGGGTGATCAGGCCGTTGACCATCACGTAGGCGCGGTGGGCGAGCTTGAGCGCGTGAAACGCGTTCTGCTCGACCAGGAATACGGTGAGCGCCTCGCGCGCGTTGAGCTCGCGGATGGTGGCAAAGATCTGCTGCGCGACCAGCGGGGCGAGGCCGAGCGAGGGTTCGTCCAGGAGCAAAAGGCGCGGACGGCCCATCAGGGCGCGGGCAATGGCCAGCATTTGCTGCTCGCCGCCCGAGAGCGTGCCGCCGCGCTGGTTGCGCCGCTCGGCAAGCCGCGGGAACAGGGCAAACATCCGGTCGAGATCCTCGGCCTGATGCGTGCGGTCGCAGACGGTCGAGCCCATCTGCAGGTTCTCGAACACGGTCATGCGCGGAAAAATGCGCCGGCCCTCCGGCGATTGGGCGATCCGGAGCCGCGCGATCTCGTGGGTCGCGTGGCCGGTGATATCGGTGCCGGCAAACATGATGCGGCCCTCGCGCGCACGCGGCTTGCCGCAGATCGTCATCATCAGGGTCGATTTGCCGGCGCCATTGGCGCCGATCAGGGTGACGATCTCGCCCGCATGCACATCAATGTCGACGCCGCGCAGCGCGGGGATGGCGCCGTAATAGGTCTTCACCCCGCGCACGGTGAGCAGCGGCTCGCTGGCGGTCTGGGGCATGGCACTCATTGGCTGGCCGCGATCCCGGCTTTGCGCACCACCGCGCCCGACGTGTCGATCTCGGATTTGACGAAGGCGCGCAGCGCGTCGCTCGAGGCGGGCCCGACCGGGAGCATCCCCAAATCCACCACCTGTTTGGCGATGTCGGGCTCGTTCATCACCGTTGCGATCTCGCCGTTGAGTTTGCTCACGATCGCTGCCGGCGTCGCGGCCGGCGCAATCGCCATCTGCCACGACGTGGCGTCGAAGCCGGCAACGCTGGCGTCGAGCGGCGGCACGTTGGCGATGGCCGCGACCCGCGCCTTCGAGGTCACGCCGAGCGGCTGCAGCTTGCCCTCCTGGATCATGCCCAGCGCCGGCGCGACATCGGTGAACATGAGCTGCACGTGGCCGGCGACCACATCATTGATGGCCGGCGCGGCGCCCTTATAGGGAACGTGGGTCAGCTGGGTGTCGGTCAATGCTTGAAACAGTTCGGCGAACAGGTGATGCGGGGTTCCCGGTCCGCTCGACGCGAAGGCGAGCGCGCCCGGCTTGGCCTTGGCCCGCGCGATCAGGTCGGCGACCGAGGTCACACCGAGCGCCGGGTTGACCACCAACACGAATGGTGTGCGCACCAGCAAAGCGAGTGGCACGAAATCGGCGGCCGGATCATACGGAAGCTTCTTGTAGAGCGTGACGTTCGCCGCCATCGCCGAGCTCGGCGACACCATCAGGGTGTAGCCATCGGGTGCCGCGTGGGCGAGGCCGACGGACGCGGTCAGTGCGCCGGCGCCCGGCTTGTTCTCGACCACGAATGGCTGGCCGAACTTGCGCTCGAGCCGCTCGGCGAGAACCCGCGCCAGCAGGTCGGTGGTGCCGCCAGGCGTGAACGGCACGACGATGGTCACGGTTCGGGTCGGGTAATCCTCGGCAAAGCTTGCCGCCGGTGATGTGGCGCAGGCGAGCAGCACAAGCGCGGCCGTTAAGGCATTCCTCATCCGGCGACCTCCGCCTGGACGCGCTCGACTTCCTGTTCGGCGACGCCCAGATAGGCGGCGATCACCTTGGCGTCGTTGCGCACGTCCTCAGGCGCACCGTCGGCGATCTTGAGCCCGTAGTCGAGCACGATGATGTGGTCGGAGATCTCCATCACCACCGCCATGTCGTGCTCGATCAGCAGCACCGCGGTCGCGTGCTTGTCGCGCACGGTGAGGATCAACTCGTTGAGGTCTGCCTTTTCGTGTGGGTTCAGTCCGGCAGCAGGCTCGTCGAGGCAGAGCAGCACCGGGTCGGTGCACATGGCGCGGGCGATCTCGAGCCGCCGCTGCGCCCCATAAGGAAGCTCGCCGGCCGGGTCATCGGCGCGGCTCATGAGGTCCACCGCCTCGAGCCAGTAGCAGGCCTTCTCGATCGCGGCACGCTCGGCCTTGCGGTAGCCGCCGATGCCGAGCACGCCGAGCAGCGCATAGCCCGACGCCCGGTTGAGCGGATTGTGCTGCGCGACCAGCAAATTCTCCAGCACGGTGAGACCGGGGAACAGGCGGATGTTCTGAAACGTGCGCGCGACCCGCGCGTGCCGCGCCACCAGATAGTCCGGCATGCGCTCGAGTAGATAGAGGATGCCGCCCGGCCGTCGTAACGAACGGGTGCCGCGCCGCGTGATGGTTTCCAGATCATCCCACATGGCGGCATCGCCATGGACGAGCCCGAGCCGTCCGGTCGTCGGTTTGTAGAAGCCGGTGATGCAGTTGAACACGGTGGTCTTGCCAGCGCCGTTCGGCCCGATCAGCGCGGTGATGGAATTGGCCTCCGCCGTGAACGAGAGATCGTTGACCGCGACCAGGCCGCCAAAGCGCATGCTCAGGTGCTCGACCCGCAGCAACGGCGCGTTCATCCGTGGCCTTCCTTGACGAGGTCGCGGCCGATCGCCTTGCGCTCGCGCAGGAACGCCGAGGGCGCGCGCGTCGCGACCAAGCCGCGCGGCTTCCACACCATGATCAGCACCATGGCGAGGCCGAACAACAGCATGCGGTACTGGGTCGGGTCGAAGTCGGGGCCAAAGATGTCCTTCAGGAAATCGAGGTCGCGCAGGATCTCGGTGCCGCCGATCATGATCACCGCCGCGATGGCAACGCCCATGGTGCTGCCCATGCCGCCCAGCACCACGATGGCAAGCACCGTCGCCGACTCCATGAAGGTGAAGGATTCCGGCGAGATGAAGCCCTGGCGCGCGGCAAAGAACGAGCCGGCAAAGCCGCCGAACAGCGCGCCGGTGGCAAAGGCGGTGAGCTTGGTGGTGGTGGTGTTGATGCCGAGCGAGCGGCAGGCGATCTCATCCTCGCGCAGCGCCTCCCAGGCGCGGCCGATCGGCAGCCGGCGCAGCCGCAACGTGACGAAGGCGGTGAGCAGCACCAGGGCGAGGATCAGGTAATAGAGAAAGATCGTGCGGTAGATCGGCGAGAAGGGGAGGCCGAAGGTGGCGGCGAAGCCATCGTCCGAGGCGTTGAACGGGATGCCGAAGAAACTCGGCCGCGGCACGCCGCTGATGCCGGCATAGCCGTTGGTGACCGGCACCCAGTTGATCAACACGAGGCGGATGATCTCGCCGAAGGCGAGCGTGACAATGGCGAGATAATCGCCGCGCAGCCGCAGCACGGGGAAGCCGAGCATCATGCCCCAGAACGCCGCCAGGATGCCGGCGACCGGAAGCAGCGCGAAGAACGAGAGCCCGAACGTCTGCGCCAGCAGTGCGTAGGAGTAGGCGCCGACCGCGTAGAAGGCGACATAGCCGAGGTCGAGCAGCCCGGCGAGGCCGACCACGATGTTGAGCCCGAAGCCGAGCATCACGTAGATGAGTATCTGGATGCCGAAGTTGTCGATCCATTTGGTCGCGCCGGTCGAGCCGACAAGACCGAATACGAGCGCCGGATAGATCAACACAAACCCGAGCGCGAACGGCGCAAAGTATTTGCTCAAGACACCCGCGAGGCGGCTTGCCGGCGCCCGTTCGCGCACCGCGCGGCGCGCGCGCCACGGCGCAATCACAAACGAATTGACCAGGCTCGCCGCCACCATCACCGCGATAAAGATCGCCAGCAACCCGAACCGCGTCTCAAGAATGAGCTCGTTGCGGATATTGGTGACCGTCTTGAACCCGATCAGCGGCAGAAAGAGGCCGACCGCCAGCAGGCCTGAGAACAGCGCATCCTTGCCGGCGCTCGCGAGATCGACGCCTGCTACGGGCGTCTGCACGGCGATGCTGGTCTGTCTATTGTGCACGGCGGCGCGGTCCTTACCTCTCCCCGCTTGCGGGGAGAGGTCGGCGCGAAGCGCCGGGTGAGGGGGCCTCTCCGCGAGTCTGAGCGCTTGGAGAGGCCCCCTCACCCGATTTCTCGCTGCGCTCGAGATCGACCTCTCCTCGCAAGCGGCGAGAGGTAACGCTGCAAGGCTGCGCGTTCGCATCGACGCTGCCTAATGCTGCTGCGATCGTAAGCCAAACGCCTTCGATGTTGGTGAACACATCGTTGTTCCAGAACCGAAGAATTCGGTAGCCGCGATCCACCAGCCATCGATCGCGGATCGCGTCGCGCGTTGAATCAGCGTGCTGTCCGCCATCGAGTTCGATGATCAAGCGTGCCTTGCGGCACACGAAGTCAGCCACATACGGTCCAATTGGTTCTTGGCGAACGAACTTATGGCCATCGACGCCGCGCGATCGAAGCTTCTGCCACAGCCGCAATTCGGCGCGGGTAGAATTCCGACGAAGCTCGCGTGCTCGGTTGGTTTTGAAGAAATTTGCGCTGCGCATCTCAAGCACCGTTCAAGTGAGGCACAGCAGCGCGGCTTTACCTCTCCCCGCTTGCGGGGAGAGGTCGGCGCGGAGCGCCGGGTGAGGGGGCCTCTCCGCGAGTCTGAGCGTGTGGAGAGGCCCCCTCACCCGACTTTCTCGCTGCGCTCGAAAGTCGACCTCTCCCCGCAAGCGGGGAGAGGTAAGGCCGCCGGCGCGGCGTGCCATCAGAGCGGCCTTCATCTACACCTTCTCCACGTCCGGGCGGCCGAGCAGGCCTTGGGGCATGAAGATCAACGTGATGGCGAGGATGGAGAAGGCGGCGACGTCCTTGTAGTCGGTGGTGAAATAGGCCGACCAGAAAGTCTCGACGAGCCCGATCAGCAATCCGCCGACGACGGCGCCGGGAAGCGAGCCGATGCCGCCCAGCACCGCGGCGGTGAAGGCTTTCACGCCCGGCGTGAAGCCGTCGGCAAAGCTGATCACCCCGTAATAGACGACGTACATGGTGCCGGCGACGGCGGCGAGCGCGGCACCGATGATGAAGGTAATGGCGATGGTGCGGTCGACGTCGATGCCGAGCAGCGCCGCCATTTTCTGGTCCTGCTCGCAGGCGCGTTGCGCGCGGCCGAGCGAGGTGCGGCTCACCACGTACCAGAAGGCAACCAGGAGGAGGGCGGTGACGACCCAGATGATGATCTGCGTGTAGCCCAAGGTGACGGGGTAGCCGGCGCTGTTCATCAGCACGATCTCGCCGCGGGTGAGCGGCGGGAGCGACTTGTTGCGCGGGCCCTGCGCCACCTGCACGAAGTTCGACAGCACGATCGACATGCCGATCGCTGAGATCAGCGGCGCCAGGCGAAACGAGCCGCGCAGCGGCCGATAGGCGAAGCGCTCGATCGCCCAGTTGACGATCGACGTGAACAGCATGGCGACGATCAGCACGATGAAGACCGCGACCACCACCGAGCTGACCGAGAGCCAGGCGGTGAGAATGAGGAAGGCGATGAGCGCAATGAACGCCGACACCATGAACACGTCGCCGTGGGCGAAGTTGACCATGCCGATGATGCCGAACACCATCGTGTAGCCGATGGCGATGAGACCGTAGATGGACCCCAGCGTGACGCCGTTGATGAGCTGCTGGAGGAAGACTTCCATGCGCCGTCCTGTGATTGCGGCCGCTGCGGCGTGCCCCGACCCTAAAACGCGAACAACGAAGCGCGTCAGCCGTCTCGGGTTGCCGCCCCGGATTCGGCTGTCCCCACGGCGTGTTTAACAGGGGGTCCGATACGCTGCAACGGCGCAGGGCGGTAGCGGGCAATCCCGAATTGTCCTAGCAGTTCCGGGATTTGTCTCTGTTCGGCAGGGGGCGCGAGCAGGATGTTCGCGCGAAATGAACCCAGCGCCAATGCCAGGGAGGAAGATGCGATGGCGACGAAACCCGAGGACGTGCTGACCGATCGCACGCGACCCTTCAACGGCAAAGAATATCTGGAGAGCCTGCGCGACGGCCGCGAGGTCTATATCTACGGCGAGCGCGTCGACGACGTCACCACGCACCCGGCCTTCCGCAACGCGGCGCGCTCGATCGCCCGGCTCTACGACGCCCTGCACGATCCCAAGACCAAGGACGTGCTGACCTGTCCGACCGATACCGGCTCGGGCGGCTTCACCCACAAGTTCTTCCGGGTCGCGCGCTCGCGCGAGGACCTGGTCGGCCAACGTGATGCCATCGCCCAATGGGCGCGCATGACCTATGGCTGGATGGGGCGCACGCCGGACTACAAGGCCTCGCTGATGAATACGCTTGGCGCGCACCACGCCTTCTACGACAAGTTCGCGGACAATGCGAAGGCCTGGTACAAGCGCACCCAGGACCACGTCCTGTTCATGAACCACGCCATCGTCAATCCGCCGGTCGACCGGTCGAAGCCGGCGGACCAGGTGAAAGACGTGTTCATCACCATCCAGAAGGAGACCGACGCCGGCATCTACGTGAGCGGCGCCAAGGTGGTCGCGACCTCATCGGCGCTCACCCACTACAACTTCCTCGGCCAGAACGCGGCGATGCCGATCAATGATTCCGACCTCGCCGTGATGTTCATCGCGCCGATGAATGCGCCGGGCGTGAAGCTCTTCTGCCGCGCCTCCTACGAGATGATGGCGAATACGCTGGGTTCGCCTTACGACTATCCGCTGTCCTCGCGCTTCGATGAGAACGACGCGATCTTCGTGTTCGACAACGTGCTGATCCCGTGGGAGGACGTGCTGCTGCATCGCGACGTGGAGAAGATCAAGGTCTTCTACCCGCGCTCCGGCTTCCTCAACGGCTACCAGTTCCAGGGCTGTACGCGCTTCGCGGTGAAGCTCGATTTTATGGTCGGCATCATCGCCAAGGCGCTGCGCGCCGCCGGCACCGACGAGTTCCGCGGCAATCAGGCCATGCTCGGCGAGATCATCGCCTGGCGCAACCTGTTCTGGGCGATCTCCGACGCCATGGCGCACAACCCGCAGCCGTGGGTCGGCGACACGGTGCTGCCGAACGCGCAGTCCGGTTCGAGCTACCGGGTGTTTGCTGGCGATGCCTACGGCCGCGTCAAGGACATCGTCGACAGGATCGTCGCCTCGTCGCTGATCTACCTGCCGTCCTCGACCAAGGATTTCGCCAACCCGGCGATCGACAAATATCTCGAAAAATACGTGCGCGGCTCGCACGGCATGGGCTATCGCGAGCGCATCAAGATCATGAAGCTCCTTTGGGACGCCGTCGGCACCGAGTTCGGCGGCCGCCACGAGCTCTACGAGGTCAACTACGCCGGCAACCACGAGGACATCCGCATCCAGTGCATGTGGAACGCGCGCGGATCCGGCGCCCTCGACCAGATGGTGGCGCTCGCCGAGCAATGCATGGCCGACTACGACGAGAACGGCTGGCGCGGGTCGACCTGGCTCAACCCGGACGACGCGGCCGAGGACGGCGCGCCGGCGCGCGCGGCGGAGTAGGGATTCTTTACCCTCCCCCTTGTGGGGAGGGTCGGCGCGCTCTTGCGCGCCGGGGTGGGGGTCGGAGTTTGGTGGCACGCGCGCGCAATCTCACACCGACCCCCGCCCCGCTCGCGACCCTCCCCACAAGGGGGAGGGTAGAACCCTCGCGCATATCGGCCCATGCGGTGGGCCGGCTTGCGGGCATCATCCCATCTGATATGCGAACGGAGATCCGCATCATTATCTAAGCCGAAGCCATGAACTGGTTCGACCAACGTCCTGACGACGCCATGGCGGGGGCCTTTGAGGCCATCGCCCCGGATCCGGTTGTCGCCGTCGAGGCGCCGATCTTCCGCGAGGCCATGAGCCGCTACGGCAGCGCGGTGCATGTCGTGACCACGGACGGGCCGGGGGGCAAGACCGGGTTTACGGCGACAGCGATCTGCTCGGTCTCGGACAACCCGCCGACGCTGCTCGTGTGCCTCAACCGCAAAAGTGAGGGCAGTCCGCTGCTCGCGGCCAATCGGGTGTTCTGCGTCAACACACTGGCGGCCGGACAGGAGCCGATCTCCAACATGTTTGCCGGGCGAACGGGCGCCAAGTTCGCGGACCGTTTTCAGGTCGGCGAATGGATGACGCTCAATACCGGTGCCCCGGTGCTGAGTTCCGCCATCGTCGCCTGCGATTGCCGGGTGGTCGAGATCAAGGCGGTGGCAAGCCACAACGTGATCTTCGGGGTGGTCGAGGCCGTGCACCTCGGCACGGCCGGGCCGGCGCTCGTTTACCACGGGCGGGTCTACAAGAGCGTTTAGCTGCACGATTGCACCTTTTTGGGGCGTTGTGTTTTCCACATTGCGGCCGCATGGCGGCCAAACTTGAGAGCTAAGTTCATTGCTGGGGCCTGGGCATTAATGGAGACCAACCATGACGCAGAACCCCAACAATCCGCAGCATCAGCAAGGTGGTCAGCAGAAGCCCGGCCAGCAGCAGGGCGGCGGACAGCATAAGCCTGGCCAGCAGATACAGAACCCCGGCCAAGGTGGACATCAAGGCGGACAGCACCAGGGCGGCCAGCATGGTGGTGGCGGCGGACAGCGCTAACCATATTAATAAGCGAATAAGCGAAGCCCCGCCTCACCGGCGGGGTTTTCGTTTGTGATGCAGCCGCCGACCGGTAGGATTACATCTCATGCACGACATGCACCCGATCTCATAGCCGGCGTGTGTGAGCAGGTTAACCTGATTGGTGAAGTACCACGTAATCGCTGCGTTGCAGCAAGGGCTTAATTGGAATGGCTCGCCCGTCAAATGAACTCCCCCGCATGCAGAACCAGGCGCGCATCCGCGCGCCGCGGGAGCATCGGGAGATCGTTGGGCAGGCGCTGACGAAACAGCCGCCCGCCAAGCGGATGATGCGCCAGTACGACCTCGTCGACCGGGTGCGCAAATATAACCCCAAGGTCAATGAGGAGCTGCTCAACCGCGCCTACGTGTACGCCATGCGGGCGCACGGCGAGCAGAAGCGCGCCTCCGGCGACCCCTATTTCTCGCACCCGCTGGAAGTCGCCGCGATCCTCACCGACCTCAAGCTCGATGACGCGACCATCGCGGCGGCGCTGCTGCACGACACGATCGAGGACACGGAGACGACACGCGCCGAGATCGAGCGCCTGTTCGGCAAGGACATCGCCACCCTGGTCGAGGGCCTGACCAAGCTGAAAAGGCTCGACCTCGTCACCCGCGAAGCCAAGCAGGCGGAGAACCTGCGCAAGCTCCTCCTGGCCATCGCCGATGACGTGCGCGTGCTTCTGGTCAAGCTCGCCGACCGGCTGCACAACATGCGCACCATCAGCCACATGCCGCCGGAGAAGCGCCGCCGCATCGCCGAGGAGACGATCGACATTTATGCGCCGCTCGCAGCCCGCATGGGCATGTACGAGATGCGCGAGGAGCTTGAGGACCTCTCCTTCCGGGAGCTCAATCCGGACGCCTGGGAGGTCGTCAATGAACGGCTCGAGGCCGTGGCCGAGCGCGACAGTGATCTGATCGGCCAGATCGAGCAGCAGCTTGCCAAGAAGCTGTCCGATCGGGGAATCGCGGCGCGGGTGAGCGGCCGGCGCAAGCCGGCCTACTCGGTGTGGCGCAAGATGGAGCGCAAAGCGGTCGGCTTCGAGCAGCTGTCCGACATCTTCGGCTTCCGGGTGATCGTGAAGACCGTCGCCGAGTGCTACCAGGCGCTTGGTATCGTTCACACCAGCTGGCGCGTCGTGCCGGGCCGGTTCAAGGACTACGTCTCAAATCCCAAGCAGAATGACTACCGCTCGATCCACACGACGGTCATCGGTCCCAGCAACCAGCGCGTCGAGTTGCAGCTGCGCACCGAGGAGATGCATGAGATCGCCGAGTACGGCATCGCGGCGCATGCGCTCTATAAGGACGGCATCGGCTCGCCGACCGAGATGCTCTCACGCGAGTCGAATGCCTATGCGTGGCTGCGCCGCACGATCGAGTTGTTGGCGGAAGGCTCCAACCCGGAGGAGTTCCTCGAGCACACCAAGCTGGAGCTCTTCCACGACCAGGTCTTCTGCTTCACCCCCAAGGGCAAGCTGATCGCTTTGCCCCGCAACGGCACCGGCATCGACTTTGCCTACGCGGTGCACACCGACATCGGCAACCACGCGGTCGGCTGCAAGATCAACGGCAAGATCGCGCCGCTGGTCTCGACTCTGCAGAACGGCGACGAGGTTGAAATCCTGACCTCGAATGCGCAAGCCGCGCCGCCGACAGCCTGGGAGTCGATCGTCGTCACTGGCAAGGCGCGCGCCGCGATCCGCCGCGCGACGCGCGTCGCGGTGCGCATGCAATATGCCGGGCTCGGGCGCCGGCTGGTGGAGCGTCTCTGTTTCCGCGCCAAGCTCGTCTATTCCGATGAGCGGCTGACCGGGGCGTTGCCGCGGCTTGCGCGTGCATCGATCGATGATGTGTTTGCCGCCGTCGGCCGTGGCGAGATGAAGGCCGCCGACGTCGCCCGCGCCATGTACCCGGACTACAAGGAGGAGCGCGTGGGAGGAACGCCGGCCGAGCCGCCGAAACAGGAGAGCGGCTGGTTTGGCCTGAAGAAAGCCAAGGCGCTCATGTTCAAGGTCCCGGAGGGCCCGGCGGGCACGACCTCGAGCAACGAACCGATCCCGATCCGCGGCATAAATAGCGATTTGCCTGTGCGCTTTGCCCCGAATGGGGGTGCGGTGCCGGGCGATCGAATCGTCGGCATCATGACGCCAGGCGAGGCGATCACGATCTATCCGATCCAATCGCCGGCTTTGGCGGATTTCGAGGACGCCCCGGGGCGCTGGCTCGACGTGCGCTGGGACGTGGACGACAACGCGCGCCGCTTTCCGGCGCGCATCGCGGTGCAGTCGGTCAACGAGCCAGGTTCGTTGGCGCAGATCGCCCAGGTCATCGCCGAGCACGACGGCAACATCGATAACATCCGCATGGAGCGAAAATCGCCGGACTTCACGGACCTGACGATCGACCTCGAGGTTTATGACCTCAAGCACCTCACCTCGATCATCGCGCAGCTGCGCGCCAAGCCGGTCGTGGCGGGCGCCGAGCGGGTGAATGGATAGGTTGAGCTTGTAGAACTCGACCCCACATCGTATATACCGTGACGTATATACAAGGAAGATTAGTCATGGCGGTGGCTCGCGTTTTCAAGTCCGGGAACAGTCAGGCGGTGCGATTGCCGAAGGAGTTTCGGTTGCGGTCCCGCGAAGTTGAGATCTTTCGGCGTGGTGACGAGATCGTGTTGCGTGAAAAGGGGCGTGGACTAACTCGTGCTTTCGAGTTGCTGGCGAGTTTGCCCGCCGATTTTATGGAGGACGGACGGCGTGACGATCCACCGCAGTCACGCGAGCCGTTTTGATGAGCGCTGTTTTTCTGCTCGACACCAATATTTGCATTTACATTCACCGCCAACGTCCACCCCAATTGCTGGCGCGCTTTGCCCGACTAAAGGTTGGTGAAGCGGCGGTATCGGTCATCACCTACGGCGAACTTCTGTGCGGAGCCCAAAAGAGCCAATGGCGCGCGAAGGCCATGAAAGTGCTGGATGAATTTATCGCTGCTGTGCCGGCCCTTGCGCTACCTGTGCAAGCCGCTTCAGTTTATGGCGCTATCCGAGCAGCACTGGAAGCGAGGGGTGAGATAATCGGAGGGAACGATCTCTGGATCGCGGCGCATGCCAAGGCCGCCGACCTGACGCTGGTCACGAATAACGAGCGCGAGTTTAGGCGAGTGCCTGGCTTGAAAATTCAGAACTGGGCTGCGTAGTCCGGAGACGCAGAAATGGTTTCGGTTCTTCCCATTCGCCTTGGGGTCAACATCGATCACGTGGCGACGGTGCGCAACGCGCGCGGCGGCGATCATCCCGATCCACTGCGGGCGGCGGAGATTGCCATTGCGGCGGGGGCCGATGGGATCACGGCGCACCTGCGCGAGGATCGCCGCCACATCCGCGATGACGATATCGCGAGGCTCAAGGCGCACATCACGAAGCCGCTCAATATGGAGATGGCGGCGACGGCCGAGATGGTCGCAATCGCCATCAACACGCGCCCGCACGCCGCCTGCATCGTGCCGGAGCGGCGCGAGGAGCGCACCACCGAGGGTGGGCTCGACGTCGCCGGGCAGGCTGCGCATATCGCCGCCGTCGTCGCCGATCTCAAGTCGGCCGGAATTCGCGTGTCGCTCTTCATCGCGTCGGATACCGCGCAGATCGAGGCGGCGGCCAAAGTGGGCGCGCCGGTGATCGAGATCCACACCGGCGCTTGGTGTGACGCTCTGCGGGAGCGTCGCGACCTTGCGGCTGCGGCGGAGTTTGCCCGCATTACCGCCGGGGCGGCGCTGGCGCGGCGCCTCGGGCTCGAGGTCCACGCCGGGCACGGTCTCGACTACGCGACCGCGGAGACGATCGCGGCGTTACCGCAGATCGTCGAGCTCAACATCGGCCACGCCATGATCGGGGAGGCG
>JAFAXD010000404.1 GCA_019241285.1 Xanthobacteraceae bacterium
CAGGACGAGGGCTGCAAGTGCCTCAGGCATCGGACGAGGCGCCATCGGGCGGGCCATCCATGGCGGCAAGCAAAACGTTGCCAAGATAATCGCGGCGGGCCTGCTTGTTGGCACCGCAGGCGTCGAGCTTGGCAAGCGGTACTTGCACGGTCCAGCGCTTGCCGTTGCGCTCGATGGTGTAGGCGCAGCTGTCGGTCGAGGGATCGTACGCCGTGGCGACGATTTCGGTGTCGAGATTGAGAGGCATGGAATTCGCAACCCTTGAAAAAGCGCGTGACGAATGTCGGCCCGTAGATATTCACATTGGAAATCCGACCTACGTTTTGCTTATTGGCTGTCAAGAACGTTCACTCGAACCGCGTGAGACTGATGCAAGACCCCCATTGTCATTCCAGCAGCATTGCTGTCAGCCGTCCGGCTGAAATCGCATTTGAGATCATGTCGGACGGCCTCAAGCAGGGCCAATGGGCGCTGGGCAGCCTCACGCGCCGCGAGGTCGAGCCCGGCCTTTTTGTCGGACAGTCGAGCTTTACCGGCAAAGACACCTACGTGCGCCTCAACGCGGATCGGGCGCGGTTTATCGTCGATTATGAGGTCGGCGGAAGCCGCGAGAGCATGCAGTTCCGCCACATGTCACGTGTTATCCCGGGCGCACTGCTCAAGATGCCGGCGGAGAGCTGCGTTGTGTCCCTGTTGACCTGGCGGCTAGCGACCCTTTCGGATGCCGACTGGGTCGCGCTCTCAACCATCCATGAAGCTGAGATGTTTCTCATCAAAGGCCTGCTGGAGCGAGGGTAATTGCAAGCACGCTCGCGTTTCGGACCTTGCACACGTGCGAAATTTGTCCTGGACTACAGCTGATTTCGTCTCACCCGGAGCCAAAAAATGCACCTCCGATTTGCAATGTCCTTTGCCGCACTACTGACTTGTTTTGGTTCCTTCGCCCCGGCAGCCGCCGACCCGATCACGCTCAAATTCAGCCAGTTCCTCGGGCCGACCAGTTTCTTCCAGGTGGACGTGGTCGAGCCTTGGGCCAAGGAGCTCGAAGCCAAGACCAATGGGCAGGTGAAGGTCGAGATCATCGACGGCACCTTGCCACTCGGCAAGGTCACCGAGCAGGCGGGCAACGTGAAGGATGGCAAGGTCGATATCGCGCTCGGGCTGCGGGGCGCTGAGGGAGACCGCTTTCCGGGAACGTCGGTGATCGAGCTTCCCTTCGTGGTGCCGGATGCGCTGTCAGGTTCCAAGGCGATCTGGGGCCTCTACAAGGACGGCACCATCGCTGACGAGTATAAGGACTACAAGCTGCTCGCGCTGTTCGTGCATAATCCGGGCCTAATCCACACCAAGGACAAGCGCGTCGTTAATCTTGACGATATCAAGGGGCTGCGCCTGCGCGCGCCGAACGCGACGATCGCGACCGCGCTCAAATATGTGGGCGCCGAGCCGGTGGTGTTGCAGGTCAACGACGTCATGCCGGCCGTGAAGGACGGCCGTGTCGACGGCATCGTCACCAACTGGGGCAACCCGCTGCCCGGCTTCAACGACTACATGAAATTCCACACCGAAACCAAGTTCTACACGTCAGTATTCTTCATCGTCATGAACAAGGAGAAGTACGCCGCCCTGCCCCCGGATATCCGCGCCGCCATCGATTCGATCTCCGGCGACGTGTGGGTGGCAAAGTTCGGCCCCTACTGGGACAAGTGGGACAAGCCCGTGCGCGACGGTGCCAACGCAGCTGGGCACGAGGTGATCACCCCCGACGCGGCCACCATGGCGGCGTGGCGAGCCGGCCTCAAGCCGGTGGCGGATCAATATCTGGACCAGCTCGCGAGCAAAGGATTCGCCACGGCGCACGCGGCTTATGATAGGCTGAGCGCAAAGCTGCAGCAGTAGGAGTCCGCTCCCGCCGAGTGGCACATTGCGAAGCCGCAGGGGCTGACGGAGCAGCTCGCGTGAGCGAATCGGTTTTCAGGCCGCAACTCGCCGGAGCGTCCGATGTACCTGAAGTGCAGACTGCTTTGGCTCGCCTCAGCGCTGTGCGCCGCGCTAAGCTCATCGACAATTTCTTCCGCACAATCCTTTCCGCCGGGCCCAATTCGCATTGTCGTCCCGACCGCAGCGAGCACGCCGCCAGATATCATCAGCCGCATCATCGCGACCGAGCTGACGGAGATCACCGGTTGGCGAATGGTGGTCGAAAACCGTCCGGGCGGAGCAATGACCATTGCAGGAGCCGATGTTCTCTCGCAGCCTGCTGACGGGGCTTCAATTTATGCGATGAGCCTGCCGGTCGCGGCCGCCCCTTCGATACTGCCGAGCGTCCCGTTCCGGCTCGATCGGGATTTTGCTCCCGTCATCAAGGTTTCGGTTTCATACAACGTGCTGGTGGTCACGCCATCGCTGCCGGTCAAATCCATGTCCGACCTGGTTGGTCTGCTAAAGCAACAGCCTGACAAACTGACCTTCTCCTCTGGCGGTTTTGGTACGCCGGCCCATCTCGCCGGCGAATTGTTCAAACTGGAGACCGGCGTACGTGCCACGCATGTTCCCTATCAGCAATTTCCGCAGGCGATCGGCGATCTGCTGAACGGCACCAACCAGTTCATGTTCATCACCATGCTTCCGGTCATCGATTTGATCAAGGCCGGCAAGCTGCGGGCCCTCGCGGTCACGGCGCCGGAGCGGGTGCCGGTCCTCGATGACGTTCCGACCGTTGTTGAGGAAGGTTTTCCGCACCTTGTGATCGAGGACTGGGTTGGATTTGCCGTCAGAGCCGGCGCACCAGACGCGAGCATCGAGCGCCTGAATGAGGCGGTCAACCAAGCGCTCAAGCATCCCAAGGTGCAGGATGCGCTCGCTAAACTCGGCGCTAAACCCGCAGGCGGGACGCCGGCCGAATACGGCGCGTTCGTAAACGACCAAGTCGCCTACTGGGGCAAGGTCGTCAAGGAGGCGGGGTTGAAGCTCCAACCCTAGTGTCGCCGGCTAGGTGACATGTTGCAGATTAATGGATCCTCGGTGGCGTCTGTTATCCCGGGCACTGATGGGCGCGCCGACGTTGTTGTTGCTCGATGAGCCCTCGGTCGGGATGGCGCGGCGGTTGAAGGTCGAGATCTTCAACGCCATTCAGGCTATTTCAAAGAGCAACGACGGCCGTGTTGCTGGTCCAGCAGGATGCGCACAGCACGCTTGCCATCGCCGAACAAGTTTACGTATTGGAACAGGGACGCGTTGTGCGCGAGGGCGCGGCGCGCGCTCGCCAGCGATGATGAGATCCGACGGCGCTCTCACCCCGACGGGCATGTCGCCGCCAGCGGACCAGAATCCGATTTGTAGGTGAACGACCCGAATTTTCCGGTGAGGGTGATCGCGTCCTTATTGTGCGCGACCTTGTCCTCGCCCCAGACCTGATCCCAGGCCAGAGTGTCAGGAGCCTGGAATTTCCCTTTGGAAAAAATGA
Source organism: Xanthobacteraceae bacterium (assembly GCA_019241285.1). Taxonomy (GTDB): domain Bacteria; phylum Pseudomonadota; class Alphaproteobacteria; order Rhizobiales; family Xanthobacteraceae; genus JAFAXD01. Next base: position 3,467 of record JAFAXD010000404.1, read on the forward strand.
CCGTCCGGTCGGGTGCGATGCGGCACTGCTTGGCTGAGCCGTCGGCGTTGACAACGACCCATACATCGCGATCCGGGAATCTCCAGGTGCCGGCGATAGACTTGAGCAGATCGGCACCGTCCTGCTCGTCGGTCACGTTGTCCAACGCCGACATCACGGCGTGTTTGGGATTTTGTTTGCAGTAGGCGCGCAGCTTGTCGCCAAGCTCACGCCTCTTCCCAAGATCGAGCACCGCAGGCTGATCGGCGTCCTGCTCATATCCCATCATCCAGGTGAGGATGGTGTCGGCCTTCGAGCTATCGAGGAATTGCTGGCAGGTCATGCCCGCGAGGGGAAGTATATCATCGGCAGCCAATGCCGGCGAAACCAGCAACGGGCACGCGGCCAGAGCGGCACAAACGACGCGCATTGGAACTCCTTCGTTGGTTGGGGGAGTCACACTAACCTAAATCGCAACGCCC
>JAFAXD010000539.1 GCA_019241285.1 Xanthobacteraceae bacterium
TCCTCTTCCACACCGGGCTTGCGATGAAATCGATCGACGCGGTCGATGCGGTGATCCGCCGCGTACCCGGCCGGCTGGCCGTGGTGGCGCTGGTGGCCGGTACGGTGTTCTCGGCGATCTCCGGCTCGACCATCGCCACCACCGCGATGCTCGGCTCGCTGCTGCTGCCGCAAATGCTGGAGCGCAGTTACGAGCCGAAGACCGCCATGGGGCCGATCCTCGCCATCGGCGGCGTCGATATCCTGATCCCGCCGTCCGGACTTGCAGTTTTGCTCGGCAGCCTCGCCGGCATCTCGATCTCCGGCCTGCTCGTCGGCGGCATCGTGCCCGGCCTTATCCTGGCCGGATTGTTCATCGGCTATGTGATCCTGCGCTGCTGGCTCAATCCCGCGCTGGCGCCGACCGAACACGACACGCGAGCGGAAGTCGCGCAACCGTGGCTCAATCTCGCCATCATGGTGCTGCCGCTGGTCGGCATCTTCGCCATCGTCGTCATCAGCATGACCAGCGGCCTGGCGACGCCGACGGAATCCAGCGCGCTCGGCGCGCTGGCGACCGTCATCCTGGCCGCCTGCTACCGGCAACTGAGCTGGGAGAGTTTGTGGAAGTCGCTGATGGGCACGGCCTCGATCTCAGGCTCGCTCCTGTTCATCATCGTCGGCGCCACCACCTTCGCGCAACTCCTGAGCTTCTCCGGCGCGACGGCCGGCCTGGTGGGGCTGATCGAAAGCTCCGGGTTCTCACACACCGTCGTGCTGATCGGCATGCTGGCGATCCTGCTGATCCTCGGCTTCTTCATCGACCAGACCAGCATCATGATGGTGACGCTCCCCTTCTACATGCCGCTGCTGCGCGGGATGGGGGTCGATCTCGTTTGGTTTGGAATTCTCTATCTGCTCTGCATGCAGATCGGGTTGCTGACGCCGCCGTTCGGTTTGCTTCTGTTTGTGCTCAAGGGCGTGGCGCCGGCTGGCATCAGCATCGGCCTGATCTATCGCGCCGCCATCCCGTATGTCTGGCTGACGATGCTGATGATGGCGCTCATTTTCCTGATACCGGCGATCGTCACGGCTTTTGTCACGAGCCCATGAAGGCGGGCGCTCCCCTGCCCCGGCGTGACACGGCGCGGCTCGTTGCGGGCAAGGGCCGCTACACGGACGACATTGCTATCTCAGGTCTGCTGCATGTGGCCTTCGTGCGCAGCCCATTTCCGCACGCCCGCATCGATGGGATCGACGCGGGCGCGGCCAGGAGCATGCCCGGCGTCGTCGCTATCCTCACCGCTGATGACCTCGCGACTGTTTGCTCGCCATGGCAGACCCGGTTGGCGCTGGTGCCCAGTCACGTGTCGCCGCCGCAAACGCCGCTCGCCAAGGACGAAGCGTGCTGGCAGGGGGAAGCGGTCGTCGCCGTGGTGGCAACGTCGCGGGCTTTGGCCGAGGACGCGGCCGAGCAGGTCGAGATAACCTGGACCGAGCTCCCGGCCATCGCCGCTATGGATGCCGCCGCGGCACGGGACGCGCCGCGCGTCAACAACACCATGGCGAGCAACCTCGGGCTCGATCACAGCTTCGCAGCCGGTGATCCCGACATGGCTTTCCGTAAGGCTGCGGTCATGGTCGAGCACGACTTCAGCTTTGACCGCCAGACCGGCGTGACGCTCGAGCCGCGCACCATCGTGGCCGAATTCGATCCGCGCCTGCGCCAGCTCACCGTGCACCACTCACACCAGGTGCCGTTCCAGATGCGCGACGTGTTCGCCACGCAGCTCGAGCTGCCGCTCGCCGACGTTCGCGTGGTGACGCCCGACGTCGGCGGCGCATTCGGGATGAAGCTTTCCGCCTATCCGGACGAGATGGCGGTGGCCGCGATCGCGGTGCTGCTCGGCCGCCCGGTCAAGTTCTGCGCCGACCGCCTGGAGTCTTTCCTCAGCGATAATCACGCACGCGAAGCGAAAGTGCACGGACGCCTGGCGGTGGACCGCGATGGCAAGCTCATGGCGCTCGAGGTCGCCGTCACATCCGGGTTCGGCGCCTATGCAGCCTACCCGCGCGGCAGTACCGGCGAAGGATTGCAGGCGGTTCACATGCAGGCGGCGCCGTATCGGCTGACGAATTTCCGCGGTCGCGTGCGCGGCTACTATCAGAACAAGCCGCCGAGCGGCATCCTGCGTGCTGTCGGCCAACCCATCGCCACCACGGTGACGGAGCAGTTGCTGGACCTTGCCGCGCGGAAGCTGAATATTGATCCAGCCGAAATTCGTCACCGCAACTACATCGATACGACAGCAGCGCCGGCGCGCTCAGCGGGGGGCATCGTGCTGGCCGAGCTTTCGTTGGCGCGCTGCCATGAGCGCCTCCTGGAGTGCATGAACTATGTGGGCCTGCGCCAACAACAATCAGAGTTGCGCCGGCGCGGCGTCTACCGCGGCATTGGGCTTGCAGTTTTCATCGAGCAGACCGCGGTCGGCACTGCGCTCTACGGTCCGCAGAACGTGCGCGTGTCGGCGCAGGAAAGCTGCCGACTGACGCTCGAGCCGGACGGCTGCATTCGCTGCGCCACCAGCATCACCGATCAGGGCCAGGGCACCCGGATGGGGCTCACGCAGATCATCGCCGACGAGCTTGGAGTTGATCTCGGCGCAATCGAGATGACGACCGGCGATACGCAGGCGACGCCCTTCGGGGGCGGCGCCTGGGCGTCGCGCGGGTTGGCACTGGGCGGGGAAGCGGCCCTGCGCGCCGCGCGACGGCTCAAGCAGAACGTGCTCACGATTGCTGGCGCGCTCCTGCAAACCGAAGCCGCGGCGTTGTGTCTGAAGAACGGCGCGGTCCATAACACCGCCGGCCTTCTGCAGATGAGCTTGGCGGACCTCGCCGCGACGGCTCTGTTCAAATCCCACACGATCCCGCTCACGGAGCTGCCGGCGCTTGAAGTGATCGAGAGTTTTGCGCCACGCGAGCAGCCCTACGTGGCGGCGAACGGCATCCAGGCCGCGCATGTGGAGGTCGACCCCGAGCTTGGCGCCATCCGCGTGCTGGACTTCTGGGTCGTCGAGGACTGCGGGCGGGTGATCAATCCGGCCCTGGTCGACGGCCAGATCCGCGGCGGCGTTGTTCAAGGCATCGGCGCGGCGCTCTACGAGCAATGCATCTACGGCGCCGACGGCCAGCTCGGCAACGCAAGCCTCGCCGATTATCTGGTGCCGATGGCGCGCGAGATACCCGAGATTCACATCGCCCACGTCGAGACGCCGACCAGCGCCACCACGCTCGGCGCCCGCGGCGTCGGCGAGGCCGGCACCGTGGGCGCGGCCGCCGCGATCTGGACCGCGGTCAACGACGCGCTGACGCCGTTCGGCGCGGTGATGACGCAGCAGCCGTTCACCCCGGCACGGGTGCGAGAGCGGATCAGGGCGCGGTTTAGCGGTTGAAAGTCGGCGAAAGCAGGCAAATGTCTTTGGCATATGCTGGAGGTTGGCCATGTCCGAGCAGAGGCTCGTCAGGTTGTTTCGCAATGGCCGCAATCAAGCGGTTCGCATCCCAGTCGAATTCGAGCTTCCAGGTAACGAAGCAATCATGCACCGCGACGGCGATCGTCTGGTCATCGAACCGGCGCGCAAGCGCGGACTTACCGCGTTGCTCAAGACAATGAAGCCATTACACGAGAGTTTTCCCGAGATCGACGATCCCGTGTCCAATGTCGACGAGTTCAGCACAGTCCAAGTGCTCAAGGTTGAGAACTGGATTAGTTGATTCACTTATCCGATACCAATCCATGATGGCCGAGCCTCAAATTAGATTACGCAGCTGGGATTGTCTCTGGATTGCTTCGCTTCGCTCGCAATGAGAGCAGTGCTCGCCAAAGGCTTTCGGAGGTCGGGGGGGCTGGACAAGGCTGATTGATGAATAGACATGCGACCGGAGCACGATCGCAGTGATCTATCATCCCCGCTCTATCTCCACGCGCTGGACAGTGTGTTGGTTTCAGCACAACATCTAAAAAACTCGAGCATTGCTAGCCGACCTCGGTTGATTCATACCGCCGCAGCAGCCTAAGTATTCTGTGGGAGCAACCTGGCATTGCCGGGGGGTCGGCGGGGATTGTCATGAAAGCCAGGGCTACTAGCCGCTTGCTTGAGCGTGCGCGTGATTTTTCTGTGCTTGGCTCGGACAGTACTCGATTGGATCCGTTACGGACCTTGGAGACGCGACGGATATTTGGATGCCACGCATCGGGTTCGGCCAGTGGGAGCGCGGTAACGCCGTTGCGCGGTCAGCGCGCGATCGCATGCCGCACGGCGATGCTGCTCGGCGGGACGGCCGTGATGGCGCTCGCAATCACCCAACCGGCCAACGCCATCGTCGTCAACGACCAGACCGCGACCGCGGCCGGAGGCATTGGCAATTACTACGACCAGAATAATCAGTTCCCCAATGTGGTGAGCCTGTATTCGACGTCAGCATCCGGCTCGCAGTGCACCGGCACGTTGACCAACTCGCGGACGATCCTGACCGCGGCGCATTGCTTCGTTCCAAATAGCTTCGGAATTCCATCCATCTCGTTCAACCCCATCTCTGGTGCCGGCGTTAGCATCACAAGCTTCGTCCGGAACCCGGACTTTGTACCGGCTGGGCCGAACACGAATCCTTCGATCACGAATGACATCGCCGTCATCTCCCTTGCGCAACCCGTGACGAACATTGCGCCGGTCAAGCTGCTGCAGGTGCAGCCCGGGCAGCCCGGTTTCCCGACGGTTGGTACAACCATCACCATGGTCGGATACGGACTCCAGGGGACGGGCTCCGGGCCGGCTCTGGCTGTCGCTTGGCATCCAGATCCAGGAACGCAAAATCCCTCTCCGATAACTACAACTACCGCAGACAACAAGCGCAGGGTGGGGACAAGTTCGCTGGGCCTCTATGGCCAGTTGCCCTACGCGCAGGACGTGGACCAGCCGTTCTTCGCTTCTCAGTTCCGTAACCCCCGATCGCCAAGTGCTCCAAACGCCTTCGGTTTGACGGTCCCTACGACGCCACTCGAGGCCGGTACAGCGAGCGGGGACAGCGGTGGTCCGCTGTTCGCCATGATTAACGGTCAGCTCACCCAGATCGGTGTGGTCCGAGGTGGCATGGGCCAGACCACCCGCTATTGTGCGGGACCGGGAGGACCAGATGACCCGGTTGTTTGCCCCGACCAGAACAATCCGGTCGGGCAGACGGGTATCCTTGAGCGCTTTGGTTACGGCAACTTCAGTGATTGGACGCCGATCAATCTATTCCTGCAGTGGATCCAGGAGAACAACCCGCTGCGACAGGTGACTGCGGCTGCGGGCAATTTCAATTGGAACAACCAGGCAGCCTGGATCGATGCTTTTCCGGATCCGGCGAATCCTAACGGCGCGGTGCCAAACAACACGGGCGGACCTGTCAATTTCAGCGCCAACGAGGCGGCCCGCTACTACCAGGTGACCCTCAGCAGTCCCGGCACGGTCACTCTCGATATGAGCCCGACGATCGACACATTGGCGATCAGCGGGACGAATTCGCGGCTGATCGTTCCGACGAGTTTCACGCTGACGACAGTGCTCAGCACCACTCTTTCCGCAGGCACGCTTGCGATGAGAGGAGGCACGCTGTCGTCGCCAGAGCTGCTGATCAGCGGCGGCTCTCTGATAGGTGAGGGGACCATCAATTCAGCTGGAGGCAATACCGGCCTGTGCGCCACCGGGGTGTGCAATACCGGCGGCATCGTCGAGCCGGACGGAGGTATCCTAGCCATCGCTGGCAACTACACTCAGACCGGGGGCACGCTTGCCTACGTGCTGTCTCCTGCTGGACCCACCGGGACGCTCGCCGTCCAGGGCACGGGCACCAGCGGGATTGCGAACCTTGGTGGCACTCTGGCCGTGACAGTGACGCCCGGGCTCTATGCCAACGCGACACCCTATAGAAACGTACTCACCGCAAACGTGGTCAACGGGCAGTTTGCCCAGGTCACATCGTCGTCCGTGTTTCTGCCCGCGATGGCGACCTACAACGCGTCGTCCGTCGATCTCACCTTGAACCGCATCCCGTTCGGCGGTGTACCAGGGCTGAGCGGCAATCAACGCGCGGTCGGCAATGCGCTGGAGAGTTCGTACTCGACGAGCCTGACCGGCCAGCAGGCGCTGTTCTACGGCAATATTCTCGCCTCGCCCACGACCAATGTGCTCACTCAGCTCTCAGGCGAATCGAATGCCGGTGCCGGTCAGATCGCCGCGTTCCAGCTCACCAATCAGTTCCTGTTGTTGATGCTCAACCCGTTCGGCCAGGATCGCGGCGGCTTTGGCGCGGGCGCTTCTGGACCGGCGGGCGGTCTCATCAGCCGCTTTGCGCCTGAGCGCGAAGCCGCTCCCGAGATTGCCAGCGCCTATGCGGCGGTGACCCCCGACGGACGGGCAGCAACCTATTCAACCCCGCGCTGGAACGTGTGGGCGTCCGCCTTCGGCGGTGCGAGCAACACCAACGGCGATCCAGGCGGTGCTGGTACGCATTCCTTTGCGGCGCGCACCGGCGGGATCGCGGCGGGCCTCGACTACAAGGTCACGCCCGATACGCTCATCGGCTTTGCACTCGCCGGCGGCGACACCAGCTGGGGACTCGCCCAAGGTCTCGGCGGCGGCCACAGCGACGCGTTCCAGGCTGGCCTTTATGGCTCGCAGCTGTTCGGACCGGCGTATCTGTCCGGCGCGCTCGCCTTCGCCAATTACTGGACCGCCACCAGCCGTGGCGTCATGGTGGCGAGCATCGATACCCTCAACGCGAGCTTCGATGCGCAGAGCTTCGCCGGGCGCGCCGAGGCCGGCTACAAACTCGCCTGGGCACCAGCCAACATCACTCCGTACGTTGCCGTGCAGGCCCAGAGCTTCCGCACACCGAACTTCAATGAGGCTTCGAGCTCCGGATCGACCCTCTATTCCCTCAATTATGCGTCGCACACCGGTAGCGCGACGCGCGCGGAATTGGGCAGCTGGTTGTCCAACAACTATCTGCTCGCCGGCAATGCTGAAGCGGTGGTGTTCGGGCGCGTCGCCTGGGCGCATGACTGGCAGGAGGGCCTGCAGGCGGCCGCGACGTTCCTCACCGTGCCGACGGCAAGCTTCATCGTCAACGGCGCCAAGCCCGCATCCAACATCGCGGTCGTCACTGCCGGCACTGAGCTGCGACTTGCCCAAGGCGTCTCGCTCATGGGCAAATTCGACGGCGAGTTCGGACAAGGCACTCAGACCTACGCAGGAACCGCACGCGTGCGATACACATGGTGAGAAGAGCATCATCGCTTCGTGAACCCGCCAATTTGAGCCAAGATTGGCGATCTTGAAGCCGGAGAAGCAAACGGCACGAACCCGACCGCCTCACCCGCCTGGCCCATCGACTTCATCGATTCCGCGCGCAGGTTCGCGGCGGAGTAAAATTGGCCACGAGCTGGCGCGAAGCGACACGCTCACGCTACGCGCTTAAGCATGTGCCCGCGCGCGAGGTCTATCAAATCGAGCGGCTCGGCTGGTTCCTCGTTTCCGCGCCAGGCCACGTGCTGGTCCGGGCGAACCAGCGTGAGCTTATGGGAGTAGAGCATCGATCCATCCGGGGCGTCTACGTCCAGCGTCTTAAGTGGTACCCGCCGACAGGCGGCCGCCTCGACGAGACGCGTGACCGGCCTCGCCGGATCGAAACGCAACAGCGTGTAGTCACCCCCGAGTGCGTCGTAAAGCGAGCGACCATCGCGCAGCCACAGATGCGGCGCGCGACAACCTGGAACGGTTGAGGGTGTGAATTCGCGCATCGTATAAGATGGGTGTGGTTCTCCATCGTATGCGATGATTGGCGAATCGTTGTAGAAATAACCGAAATTCAACCCGCCACAGCAAAACTGACCGACATTCAAGTCGTGGGCTTCCTTGCCGACCCGCGCCCGCGCGATCTCGCCCGTAGGACCGGGCCATTCAATCTCAATCGGGGTTTTCTGGCGCTGCTCAATATTCTTCAGAGCAATGTGCATCGCGAAATGTGATACCTGCTCGGTAATCGGCCGTCGCTCTGCCTCGTACGCATCGAGAATTCCGGTGGACGCCCAACCATTCAGGGTTCCGGCAATGAGCCAGGACAGGTCGGCCGCATCGGCGATACCGGCATTCATGCCATAGCCGGCATAGGGCAGCCACAGGTGGGCGGCGTCGCCACAGATGAAGACACGCCGATCGCGAAAGCGATCGGCAACCAGTCGGCGCCCGATCCAGTCATCTCGCGCGATCACCTCATAGTGAAAGTCCGGTCCTACGCCGAGAATGGTGCGGATCGCCCAGTCGCGGTCAACGCACTCAAAGTTCGGCTCGTGGTCCAAAAGATGATTGTGCACGAGCCAAATCTCGCGGCCGTCGACAGCCAAGACGGCCCCGCAGCGCCGTGCATTGCGGATCTGATAGTGCCATGCCGGCCTTTGCGGGAGGTGCGAGAGAAGCTGAGATGCGCGAATGCAAGTGGACT
>JAFAXD010000597.1 GCA_019241285.1 Xanthobacteraceae bacterium
CGGGACTCATGCGCGAGCCCGGACGAATGTCAGACCAGACCGTGCCGCTGCCCTGCGAAATACTTTCTGAATCGAACTCGTCGTCAAAGGTGAGTTTGTAGCCCGTCAGGTCAACTGTCATCTGGCCTGTCCCATCGAACGCGGAAAGCGACGCGCGCAAAATGAGCGCGCACGAGGCCCGCGGGCGCGCGCCGCAAGTACGCGCACCATCAAGCGTGTTGGTTCAAGGAAAGCTCTCAGGCCACCGCGCCGGCATTCCGTTAGGCGGCCAGACGCAGCGCCGTTTCTTCTGCTGCGACGGCCACACTTGTCGCGGGCCTGGATCCCTATGCACGGGCTGATCGCATGTCGCTCGTTGGAAATCAACTCGCAGCAGGATACCGTACAAACGTTGCTAGCGTCCGCCCAGCGTCCGCATCGCCAGCGCCGCCGCGGAGGTGCGGTTCTCGACCCCGAGCTTGGCGTAGATCTGCTCCAGGTGCTTGTTCACCGTGCGCGGCGAGAGCGTCAGGATCTCGGCGATGTCGCGGTTCGATTTGCCGCGCGCGACCCAGAGCAGCACCTCGGCCTCACGTTGCGTGAGGGTGAGCTTCGCGCGTAGCGCCGCCTGCTCGTCGCCGAGGTCGCTTTCGACGAGCCGCAGCAGGATCTCGTCCGATCCAATCTGCGCCACGTAGGCGAGGCTGAGCTTGAGCGGGGAGGCGAGGCGGATCGGGTCGGGCAGCGGGCCGGCCTCGGCGCGGCGCAGCCAATCGCGCACCTCGCGCGGGAGCTTGAACTCGCTCGCTTCGAACGCACCGAACGCGCGCGCCAGCAGCTTTGCGGCTTGCGGCGTGCACCACAGCATCTCGCCGGCGCGGTTCGCCGCCAGCAGCACGCGGCCGAGCGTATCGAGCGCCGTGCGTGCGCCATGCGCCGCGCGCGCATTGGCGAGGTGCACGCGAATGCGAGCCAGGAGCTCATCGGGCACGATCGGTTTGGTGACGTAGTCGACACCGCCCGCCTCGAGCCCGTGCACTACGTCTTCCGTCTCGGAGAGGCCGGTCATGAAAATGACCGGCACGTGCGTGACCGTCTCCTTGGCCTTGAGCCGCCGGCACGTCGCGAACCCGTCCAATCCAGGCATCACCGCATCCATCAGGATCACGTCCGGCGACACCTTCTCCACCATCGATAGGGCTTGTTCGCCATCGACTGCGACGAGTACGGTCATGCCCGCGTCCTCCAGCGCGTCGGTCAGCATTTTCAGCGTATCCGGCGAGTCGTCGACGACCAGCACGATGTCGGGCGGCCTGCTGTTATGCATGACTGCCTGCAATGGGATCGACTTGCTGCCCAGCTTCGGGAAGTACGTCCGGCGCGGCATGAGTCCATTCGATGTCGAGAAGGGCATGCAGCTTTTCCATCAGTTGGCGCAGGTTGACGGGTTTGATGAGGTAGTGGTCGAACGCGCGATCGGGTTTGACTTCGGCGGATTTGTCCATGGTCAGCGCCGAGAGCATGACGATGGCAGGGCGCTCGTCGAGGCCGCGGTGCAATGCATCGGCGACCTCCCAGCCGTCCATCTGGGGCATGGAGACGTCGAGCAACACCAGATGAACTTTATGTTGCTCGACCAGGTTCAGGCACTCGGTTCCGCTGGCGGCCGTCAGCACTGTGAACCCCAATGGCTCCAGCAGCTCACGGATGAGGTCGCGCTGCACCGGATCGTCATCGACGATCAGGATCGTCTGCGGTGGGCCGGTATAGCCGCGCACCTGCGATTCCGGAGTTGCGATGGTGCGCGGGCGCGGCACTTCCGAGAGCAGCAACTTGACCCGAAATGTGCTGCCGGTGCCCGGCGTACTGGCGACTGTGATCTCACCGCCCATGGTTTCCACCAGCATCTTGGTGATGGTTAGGCCGAGCCCCGTACCGGTTGCCGCCCGCGCCGGACCGCTGCGGGCGCGCTCGAACGGGCGGAACACGCGATCGAGGTCGTCGGGATGAATGCCGATGCCGGAATCCGCGACGGTGAGCTCCGCCACCTGGTTGCGGTATTTGATCTGCAGGGTCACGTGACCGCTGTCGGTGAACTTGATCGCGTTGGAGATCAGATTGATCAGAACCTGGCGAAGCCGGTTCTCGTCCGTGTAGACGACGTTGGGCAGCGTCTCGGCCGGGAAGAAGCGAAAGTCGATGCCCTTGTTGGCGGCCTGAAGCCGAAACATGTCGACCAACTGGTCGAGAAATTCGCGCAACCGCACTTCCTGACGATCAAGCTGGAAGCGGCCGGCTTCGATCTTGGAGATATCGAGCAAACCGTCGATCAATCCGGAGAGATGCTCGGCGCTCCGCCGCACGACCTGGACCGCATCCTTGCGGCGCACCGGGATGGTGCTGTCGCGTTCCAGGATGAGCGAATAGCCGAGGATCGCGTTGAGCGGGTTGCGCAGCTCGTGGCTCAGGCCAACGACGTAGCGGCTCTTGGCCTGACTGGCAGCCTCGGCCTTCTCCTTGGCTTGCTGCAGCTTGGCGTCAGTGCGTTTATGTGCGTCGATCTCGCGCATCAACAAGTCGGTCTGACGGCGTGATTCCTCCTCGGCCACATGCCGGCTCTGCTGCGCCAATACAAATAGCCAGGCGATGACGCCGAAAATGAGGGAAAGGACGAAGAACACCGCCCAGAGTGCTGATTTCACCGCGCCTCGGTCGCCTGCCGGCTCGAACGAGACTTGGAAATACACGAGCGTGAGCACCGTGCCGATGACGCCGCAGAACAGTGCCAGCACGCCGAGATAGTGCCCGACATCGGTGTTGAGTGCGGCGAGCACCCGCCGCGGCAGTACCTTGTCGAGAAAGTGCGTTGCCTGGCTGGTGAGCCGCGCATCGGGCTTGCAGCAATCGCGGCAGCGCGTCTCCAGCGAGCAGCATAGCGAACAGATTGCGCCCGAATAGGCCGGGCACTGCGCCATGTCCTCGACTTCAAACTCGAGCTCGCAGATTGAGCATCGCGCGGTCGCTTGGCCTTCCCAGCTCTTGCGCGGCGCGCGCGCCATGTAGAACCGCCCGCCGGTCGCGTAAGCGATCGCGGGCGCCGCAATGAAGGCCACAGCCAGCGCCAGGAAGGCGGCCAGTGACTGCAGCAGTAGCCCGAACATACCCGAATAGGCGGCGATACCGACCGCGACTGCGAGCACCATGGCGCCGACGCCGACCGGGTTGATGTCGTAGAGATGTGCGCGCTTGAACTCGATCACCGGCGGACTGAGCTTGAGCGGTTTGTTGATCACGAGGTCGGCGACCAGCGCGCCAACCCAGCCGACGGCAACAATGGAGTAGAGGCCGAGTGCGTGCTCCAGCATCTTGAAGATGCCGAGCTCCATCAACAGCAGCGCGATCGCCACGTTGAACACCAGCCAGACCACGCGGCCGGGATGGCTGTGGGTCAGGCGCGAGAAGAAGTTCGACCAGGCAATCGAGCCCGCGTAGGCGTTGGTGACGTTGATCTTGATCTGCGAGATGATCACGAACGCCCCGGTGAAGGCGAGCGCCAGCCCCGGCGAATTGAACATGTAGTGGAACGCGACCAGATACATCTGGGTCGGCTCGGCGGCCTTGTCTGCCGGGACGAGATGAGCCACGGCCAGGAAGGCCAGGAACGATCCTGCCAGGAGCTTGAGCATGCCGGGCAGGATCCACCCCGGGCCGGCCGAGAGATATGCGAGCCACCAGCCGCGCCGGCGCTCCTCGGCCGGCGGCAGGAAGCGGAGAAAATCGACCTGCTCGCCGATCTGGGCAATGAGCGAGAAAGCGACGGTCGAGGCCGCACCGAACAGGATCAGGTTGAAGTGGCTGCTGCCCTTTTGGTCAAGTCCGGTGAACTGCGTCCATGCACGAAACGCGCCGAGGTCCTGTGCAGCGATGAAGGCGAACGGCAAAAGATGCAGAACCGCCCAGATCGGCTGGGTCCAGAGCTGAAACCGGCTGATGAAGGTGATGCCGTGCGTCACCAGCGGGATGACCACGAGCGAGCTGATGACATACCCGGCGAACAGCGGAACGCCGAAACACATTTCCAAGGCGAGCGACATGATCGCCGCCTCGATGGCAAAGAACAGGAATGTGAACGACGCGTAGATCAGCGACGTAATGGTCGAGCCGATATAGCCGAAGCCGGCGCCGCGGGTGAGGAGATCGATATCGACGCCGTACTTGGCGGCGTAGTAGGCGATCGGCAGGCCGGTGAGAAAGATGACCGAGCCGACCACCAGGATCGCGGCGCTCGCGTTGGCAAAGCCGTAGTTGATGGTGATGGCGCCGCCGATCGCTTCCAGTGCAAGGAACGAGATCGCACCGATGGCGGTGTTGGCGACCCGGAAGCTCGACCACTTGCGCGCCTTCTTGGCGGTGAAGCGCAGGGCATAGTCCTCAAGCGTCTCGTTGGCGACCCAGCGATTGTAGTTGCGTCGCACGCGGACGATTCGTTGCTGCGCTGTCATGGCCGCCGATCTGTCAGGTCTATTGCATGCGTGCTCCTGCTCTCCAGGTGGCGTTCCTCCTGAGCGCCGCTGACCGCGACTGCTCGAGCGCATTCCGACGTCGAAACACTACGTTGTGGCCGCTGCCGGGGCGCGGCCAAAAACGCGCCACTGTGCGCCGCAAAAAGATGCAGCGACGTTAGATTCCCCGGCACTGCCGTTCCTCGCCCCAACTCCCCGAACGATCAGCATTGTGATGCGCTATTTCGCGTAGGCGAATACGTCGTTTGACGTATGCTGCGGTGCAGCAATATCGGCCAGCCTCACACCACCGCCTGCGACAAGAGTCGCTCCCCACAGAAACTCCCTGGTGCGAGGCTTTACATGTCCCTGGAAAAACGGCCTAACGGCCTTGAGTCCCCGTTGCGACGCAAGCTCTTGCTTGGCACCGCTGCTGCTTCGGTTGCATCGTTGCTGCCGCCGCGGGCGTGGGCCGACGCCTTTCCAACCGCGCAAGTGAACACGACCGGGCTCGCCGTCACCGACATCGACGTCACGGTCGGCATCCTGCATTCGGTCACCGGCACCATGGCCATTTCCGAGACCGGGTCGGTGGAAGCCGAAAAGCTCGCCATCGATCAGATCAACGCATCTGGCGGCGTGCTTGGGCGCAAGATCAAGTTCATCCAAGAGGACGGCGCCAGCGATTGGCCGACCTTCGCCGAGAAGGCGAAGAAGCTCCTGGTCAACGACAAGTGCGCGTCCGTGATGGGTTGCTGGACCTCGGCCTCGCGCAAGGCGGTGCTGCCGGTGTTCGAGCAGTACAACGGGATGCTCTACTACCCGACCTTCTACGAAGGCCTGGAGCAATCGAAGAACGTGATCTACACCGGCCAGGAGGCGACCCAGCAGATCATCGCCGGGCTCAATTGGGTGGAGAAGGAGAAGGGGGCCAAGACCTTCTATCTGCTCGGCTCCGACTACATCTGGCCGCGCACGTCGAACAAGATCGCGCGCAAGCACATCGAGAACGTGCTCAAGCTCAAGGTCGTCGGCGAGGAGTACTTCCCGCTCGGCCACACCCAGTTCAATTCGGTCATCAACAAGATGAAGCTGACGAAGCCGGACGTGATCTATGCGATCATCGTCGGCGGCTCGAACGTGGCGTTCTACAAACAGCTCAAAGCGGCCGGCATCGATCTTTCCAAGCAGACCCTGATGACCATCTCGGTCACCGAGGACGAGATCGACGGCATCGGCGGCGAGAACATCGCCGGCGCGTTCGCATGCATGAAATACTTCGAGTCGCTCGACAATTCCAACAACAAGGCGTTCGTGTCGGCCTTCCACAAGATGTGGGGCGACAAGACCGTCATCGGCGACGTCACCCAGGCGGCCTATCTCGGGCCGTGGCTGTGGAAGCTCACGGTCGAGAAGGCCGGCAGCTTCGATATCGACAAGATCGCCGCTGCCTCACCAGGCGTCGAGTTCAAGGGCGCGCCCGAAGGCTATGTGCGCATCCACGAGAACCATCACCTCTGGAGCAAGACGCGGGTCGGCCGCGCGCGCACTGACGGTCAGTACGATGTGATCTACGAGACTGCCGACCTGATGGAGCCCGATCCGTTCCCGAAGGGATACCAATGAGGGGTGGCACTTACCCTCCCCCTTGTGGGGAGGGTCGACCGCCGAAGGCGGTCGGGGTGGGGGTCGCTGTGTGACGCAAAGCTGTGCCCCAAACTCCGACCCCCACCCCGGCGCTGCGCGCCGACCCTCCCCACAAGGGGGAGGGTAAGAAGCCCGTCGCGTCCGACACATTTCGAAGACTGCGAGAGCACCACCATGTTCATGGGTTATTCGCTCGGCGAGATCGGTTCGATCTTTGCGATGCAGGCGTTTGCCGGCCTGATCCTGTTCTCCGTGTTCGTGCTGATGGCGCTGGGGCTTGCCATCATCTTCGGGCAGATGGGCGTGATCAACATGGCGCACGGGGAGTTCATGATCCTCGGCGCCTACATGACCTTCCTCACCTCGCATCTGTTTCAGACCTACGCCCCGCAGGCCTTCGCGGGATACTTCTTCGTCGCCATGCTGGTCGCGTTCGTCGCTTCAGGCGCGATCGGGCTCGCGGTCGAATGGCTGCTGATCAAGCGCCTCTACAAACGTCCGCTCGACACGCTGCTCGCCACATGGGGCTTGAGCCTGATCATGCAGCAAGCGTTCCGCTCCATCTTCGGGGCGCGCGAGGTTGGCGTGCAACTACCCGACTGGATGATGGGCTCGCTGCAGGTCACCGACACGATCGAGGTGCAGATCAACGGCCTGTTCGTGATGACGCTGACCTTGATGATCACCGCGGTTGTGGCGCTGCTGCTCTTCCGATCGCGCTGGGGCCTGCAAGTGCGCGCCGTCGTCGCCAACCGCGTCATGGCGGATGCCGCCGGCATCGACACGCGACGCATCGACCGTCTCACCTTCGGGCTTGGCTGCGGCATTGCCGGCATCGCCGGTTCGGCTTTCACCATGATCGGCTCGACCAGCCCGACGGCCGGCCAGGCCTACATCGTCGATACCTTCCTGGTCGTGGTGTTTGGCGGAGCGCAGAGCCTGCTCGGGACCATCGCCTCGGCCTTCACCATCAGTCAGTCGCAATCGACCCTGGAATTCTTCCTCACCGGATCGATGGCCAAGGTCACGACGCTGCTGATCGTCATCGGCCTCCTGATGCTACGGCCGCAGGGCTTGTTCGTCCTCAAGGTCAGAAAGTGACGCCGGAAAAACTCCATGTCTCAATCATTAACCAAAAATCGCAATATCGAACTCATCGGCTTCGCGATCTTGGCCGTGCTGCTCGTCGTCGTGCTGCCGCTGTCGCTCGATATCTTCCGCCTCAATTTGATCGGCAAGTATTTGACGTACGCGTTCGTCGCCGTCGGGTTGGTGGCGTGCTGGGGCTACACCGGCATTCTGAGCCTGGGGCAGGGGGTGTTCTTCGGGCTCGGCGGCTACTGCATGGCGATGTTTCTCAAGCTCGAGGCCTCGAGCGTCGCCAATACCAAGATCCAGTCGACCCCCGGCATCCCCGATTTCATGGATTGGAACCAGCTCACCGAACTGCCGTTTTTCTGGGTTCCGTTCAAGTCACTTCCGCTGGCACTGATCGCCGTCATCCTGGTGCCCTCGCTTGCGGCCTTTATTCTCGGCGTCGCGATGTTCAAGCGCCGGGTCGGCGGCGTCTACTTCGCCATCATCACTCAGGCGCTGGCGGCGGTGCTGACCATCCTGATCATCGGCCGCCAGGGTTACACCGGCGGCATCAACGGCATCACCGACCTGCGCACGTTGCTCGGCTGGGACATCCGCACCGACCACGCCAAGTATATCCTCTACTTCGTGTGCTGCGCGGCCTTGTTCGGCTCGATGTTCCTGGTCCGCTTCGTGCTGGCGAGCAAGCTCGGCCGCATTCTCGTCGCGGTGCGCGACACGGAAGAGAGGGTGCGCTTCTCCGGCTACGACGTCGCCAACTTCAAGGTGTTCGTGTTCTGCCTCGCGTCAGCCATCGCGGCAATCGGCGGCGCCATGTTCACCCTCCAGGTCGGGTTCATGTCGCCGTCCTTCGTCGGCATCGTGCCGTCGATCGAGATGGTGATCTTCTGCGCAGTCGGCGGACGACAATCGATCATCGGCGCCGTCGTCGGCACATTGCTGGTCAACTGGGGCAAGACCCTGTTCTCGGAGAGCTTCCCCGAGCTCTGGCTGTTCTTCATGGGCGGCTTGTTCATCGCGGTGGTGCTGCTGTTCCCGCGCGGACTGGCTGGGCTTGTCACCGATCAACTGTTGCCGTGGATTGGCCGCCTATCGGGCGGGCGCCGCCAAGTGGCTGCGGCCGGCTCAGCGCCGGCGCCCGCGCCGGCCGAGTAGGGAGGACGCGATGCCCAACAACACCGATTTCGTGCTCGCCGTTGAGGGCGTGAGCGTCTCCTTCGATGGCTTCAAGGCGGTCAATGATCTCAGCCTCTACATCGACAAGGGTGAGCTACGCGTGATCATCGGGCCCAATGGGGCGGGCAAGACCACGGTGCTCGATTTGATTTGTGGCCGCACTCGTGCCACCGAAGGCGCGATCAGCTTCAAGAACCAGTACATCGGCGGGCTCAAGGAGCACGAGATCGTCAAGCTCGGTATCGGCCGCAAGTTCCAGACCCCGTCGATCTACGAAGACCTGACCGTATTTGAGAACCTGGAGATCTCGTTTCCGCGCGGCCGCAACGTCACCGGGGCGCTGTTTTGGAAGCGCAGCGAGGAGATTATCGCGCGGGTGCAGGAGGTCGCGCGCATGATCTTCCTCGGCGACCACATCGATCGTCTCGCGGAGACGCTGAGCCACGGCCAAAAGCAGTGGCTCGAGATCGGCATGTTGTTGATCCAGGACCCGGAGCTCCTGATGCTCGACGAGCCGGTTGCCGGCATGAGCGTGTCGGAGCGGCGCAAGACCGCCGAGCTGCTCAAGGAAATCATCAAGAACCGTTCAGTCATCGTGATCGAGCACGACATGAAATTCGTCGAATCGATCGCGCACCGGGTCACCGTGCTGCACCAGGGCAAGGTGCTGGCCGAGGGCAGCATGGAGGCGATCCAGGCCAATCCCAAGGTCCAGGAAGTGTATTTGGGCCACTGAGACGAGGGGTAATCGATGCTTGACGTTCATAATCTCAGTGCCGCCTACGGTCAGAGCGAGGTGCTGCACAACGTCGATTTCTCCGTGGCGCCGGGCGAGATCGTCGCCGTCGTCGGCCGCAACGGCATGGGCAAATCGACCCTGATGAAATCACTGATCGGCATCATTCCGCCGCGCTCCGGCGAGGTGAAGGTTGACGGGACGGACGTGAGCACCCTCGCGAGCCATGCGCGGGTCGCGCGCGGGCTCGCCTATGTGCCGCAGGGCCGGCAGATCTTTGGCACCATGACGGTGCGCGAGAATATCGAAACCGGCCTGGTGGTGACGGGAAAAACGCTGATCCCGCACGAGATCTTCGTGCTGTTCCCGATCCTCAAGGAATTCGAGAAACGGCGCGGCGGCAACCTGTCCGGCGGCCAGCAGCAGCAACTCGCCATTGCCCGCGCACTCGCCAGTGATCCCAAGATCCTGCTGCTCGACGAGCCGACCGAAGGCATCCAGCCATCGATCATCAAGGATATCGCCCGCGTGCTGCGTCAGATCCGCGACATGACCAACATGTGCATCGTGGTGTGCGAGCAGGTGCTGAGCTTCGTGCTCGATGTCGCCGACCGGATCCTGGTCATGGAGAACGGCCGCATCGTTCATTCGGCGATGCGCGAAGGTGTCGATGAAGCTGCGATCGCGCGCTTCCTCGCGGTGTAAACCAAAAACACAGGAGCAACCCTATGGATCAAACCGTCCACCCAAGGAGCCGCGCCCCCATGTCGAAGACGCTGATCGAGATCGACCTTTCGGAATCGCCCTACAAGAACGAAATGATCCACAACCGCTGGCACCCGGATATCCCGATGGTGGCGTGGGTCAAGCCCGGCGATGACTTCGTGGTGCAGACTTATGATTGGACCGGTGGATTCATCAAGAACGACGAGTCGGCCGATGACGTGCGCGATATCGATCTCTCGATCGTGCACTTCCTCTCGGGTCCAATCGGCGTGCACGGGGCCGAGCCCGGTGACCTTCTGGTCGTCGACCTACTCGACGTCGGCGCACTGCCGGAGAGCCTGTGGGGCTTCAATGGCTTCTTTTCCAAGAAGAACGGCGGCGGGTTCCTGACCGACCATTTCCCGCTGGCGCAGAAATCGATCTGGGATATTTCCGGCCTCTACACCAGCTCGCGCCATGTGCCGGGTGTGAGCTTTGCGGGCCTTATTCACCCCGGTCTGATCGGGTGCCTGCCGGACCAGAAGCTGCTCGACACCTGGAACAAGCGCGAGGTCGATTTCATCGCCACTAATCCGACACGCGTGCCGGCGCTCGCCAATCCGCCGTATCCGTCGACTGCGCATGCGGGCACCGCTCAGGGCGACGTCAAGGCCAAGGTGGCCGCCGAAGGCGCACGCACCGTGCCGCCGCGCGAGCATGGCGGCAACTGCGACATCAAAGATCTATCGCGCGGCTCCAAGATCTATTTCCCCGTCTACGTGCCCGGGGGTGGCCTTTCCATGGGCGACCTGCACTTTAGCCAGGGCGACGGCGAAATCACCTTCTGCGGTGCAATCGAGATGGCGGGCTGGC
>JAFAXD010000680.1 GCA_019241285.1 Xanthobacteraceae bacterium
ACCGAAGCTGTTCGGCGGATATGAATTCGATTATCCGACCTTCTATCGGACAATGCTGAACATCGCGCGCGGCAATCCGGGCGTGGCCTGGTGCTTGGCGTTGGGCGCGACGCACGGCTCCCTCGTCGCATCGCACTGGCCGGAGCGAGCCCAATATGAGCTGTTCGGAAGCACCGGCGACTTCATTGCCCCACACCGCGTCGGCGCTATTACCAGCACCTGCGAGCGTGCCGAGGGCGGTTACCTAATTAATGGCACCTGGAATTACTGTTCCGGCATTCCCTACGCGACGCATTTTGTCGGCAATGTCATCCTGCGCGAGAACGGCAAGGCCCGTGCTCTGATCTTTGTGATCCCACGCGCCCAGCTCACCGTGTTGCAGGATTGGGGTGGCGACGCGACATTGGGCATGCGCGCGAGCGGCTCCAACAGCGTCAAGATCGACAGGGTGTTCGTCCCCGAGCATCTGGTGATTCCGGCCAAGCCCGCCTTGTGGTCGAACGAGCCGATGGATGAAGGCACGCACGGAACCCGGCTGCATCGCAACCCGATGTATCTCGGCCGTTTCATCGGCCCCTATCACATGTCGCTGGTGATGCCGGTCTTGGGCGCGGCGCGTGCTTCCCTCGACGAGTTCGAAGAGAACGTGGTGATGCGTCCAACCTATCACCCGCCCATCATGCCGCGCCGCGAGCACTTCGACACGCAACGCCCCTTCGGCTACGCGCTGATGCTCACCGACTCGGCCGAAGCGCTGCTTATGACGGCGGCCGAAACCTACATGCAGTACTGCCGGCGGTGGGCGGACACTGGCACGCCAATTTCGCTCGAAGACAACGTGCGGCTCTACGGGATGGTGCTGACCGCTGGACGGCTCGCCAGCGAAGCGGTCGAGCATCTGTTTCACAATGCAAGCTCGGCGGCGAGCAAGCGTGGCCAGCGGTTGGAACGTTACTTCCGTGATGTCGCCATGTATCGCCAGCACATGTCAGCACAATATCTCAACATCGCCTCCGGCATCGGCCGGGTGCATCTGGGCTTGCCGTTCGGCTGGGGCGGACTGTAGGGAATATCAACGATGAAAATCACGAAGCTGCGGACAACGCCCGTTGAGTTCCCCTATGCGCGCCCCATGGGACTTGCGCCCAATTTCGATTTGCGCCGTGGCGGCTGCGTGTTGGTGTTTCTGGAGTCCGATCAAGGTGCGATCGGCGAAGGCCTGACCTACACGTTCAACGCCCAGCACCTCAAACTGATCAACGACATGGTGCAAAGTCTTGCGCCCCTGGTGGTTGGACTTGATCCGCGCCATTCAGGAAGTTTTCTGACCCGCGCCGCCGCCGAAGTACGTCAGATTGGAACATCGGGGCTTAGCACCATTGCGATCAGCGCCATCGACCAGGCGTTATTGGATCTGCGAGCGAAGCTCGCCAACACCAATGTGGCCGGCCTGATTGGCGCTTATCGCACCACAATGCCGGTTTATAACAGTTGCGATTACTGGATCACCCGCTCGATCGACGACATCCAGAAAGCGGCTGCCGAGCACAAGCAGCGCGGTTTTCGCGGGCTCAAGTTGCGGCTCACGGGGCGAATTGCCGAGGACGTCGCGCGGGCCAAAGCCGTACGCGAGGTGGTTGGTCCTGACTTCTCCGTATTGGGCGACCTCAACCAGCGTACGACCGTCCCCAACGCGATCCGGCTTGGTCACGCCCTGGAAGGGTTCAATCTCACTTGGTTTGAAGAACCGGTGCCGCATCATGATCACGCGGGCGAAGCGGCTATCAGTGCAGCACTTGACACACCAGTTGCGAGCGGTGAGTCGGTTTATGGAAGTCGTGGCATCCTGGAGATGCTGCGCGTCCGCGCCTGCGACATTGTCATGCCCGACCTGCAGCACATGGGCGGACCAACGGAATTTCTCCGCGCCGCGGCGTTTGCCGATGCCTACGACACGCCGGCATCCAACCATTGCTATACCGAGATGAGCATGCAGCTGCTGGCCGGCATCCCGAACTTCATCGTGCTCGAGTACATGCCCTGGCTCGAACCGATCTATGCGGAGCGCCTCGCGCTCGACGCTCAAGGGCACGCCATCGTGCCGGACCGCCCGGGCTGGGGCTTTTCCTTCGACCCAGCCGCGATCAACAAATACGCGCTCGCGGTTTGATTTTCGGAACCTCATCCTGAGGAACACGCGCGCTCGCGCGCGTGTGTCTCGAAGGATGGCCACAAGCGAAGGCCTCTCCCGGGGCCGTTCTTCGAGACGCCCCGTCCCTGTGGGACGAGGCTCCTCAGGGCGAGGTCTGTAAAGACAAAGATTTCGTACGTCTTCACCCCTTGCCGGCCATGCATTGTCGCACATAGTCGCGCAGGTCCGGCTGGGTCATTCCCTTCGCCTGACCTTCCTTACGACACTCGATGCGTTTTGCGACTTGCGGCATCTTAGCGGCGAAGCAGTCTTGGATGTGCTGCCGGCGGTCGGGGCCCTTGAGGCCTTGCGCCTTGGCTTCGTCCCGGCACGCCTCACGCGCCGCCTTGGCTTGGTCGCGCAGCGCTTGCCCGCGTGTGTCGGGGGTACCCGGGGCGGCCGCGTTGGGCGCAGGAGTCCCTGCCGGTCCGCCCGGGGTCACTGATGGTGGAGGAGCGCCGTTGCCCGGCGATACCGCGGGCGGAGGGGAAGTCGTTTGAGCCGCCGCTACGCCGGCCAACGGACCGGCGGCCGCAAGTCCAGCAATCGCAAAGGCCAAAACAGTGCTGCGCTTCATGAGTGTCGTCTCCGATGAAGGTCGTCCCCAATGGTCATGCAACTATCTGATTGAGGCGATGAATAGCCGCTGAACGATACATGTCCATTTTGTAATAGACCTGATAGGCTACCTCACCCAACTCTAATGTACATACGAACGGCCGAGCAGCTCGGCAAAAAAGCTTTGGTACCACAACATGGAACACGTGGGCGGCTGTCATTGCGGAAACATCCAGGCATGGCTGCGCTTGTCGAAGCCGCCATCAGACAGTCCCTTGCGCGCCTGCTCATGTTCTTTCTGCCGCGCGCATCAGACCCGCACCGTCGCGGACCCGGCCGGCTTGTTTCAGGTCACGGCAAAAGATTGGCGCCTCGTCGAACCTTACCGCTTTGGCTCCGGCACCGCGGATTATTTGATCTGCCGGCGTTGCGGCGTCTATGTCGCAGCAATCTGCGAGACCACGGTGGGCGTGCGTGCCGTGGTCAACGTGAACTGCCTGACCGACCGTGCGCGCTTCACCCAGGTGCCATCCACGCCCGATTACGATGGCGAGACCAAAGAGGCTCGTTTGGCGCGGCGAGCGGTCAACTGGATGCCGGCTTTGGTCAAACGCTGAGAGAGCACCTTCATGTTGAGAGCCGGGATCGTCGGATTGGGCTGGTGGGGCCGGATCATTACGACAACGCTGTCGAATAGCTCACGGCTGAGATTGGTCGCCGCCGCGGACGTCGACCCGGCGGCAGAAAAATTTGCCAACGCGCATGGTCTCTCCTTCACCACGGACACGAACTCACTGCTTACCAACCCCGACGTCGATGCGGTGATCCTGTGCACGCCGCACACACTGCATTGCGATCAGATCATCCGCGCCGCTGCCGCCGGCAAGCATGTGTTTTGCGAGAAGCCGCTGTCGCTGGCGCACGCCGATGCGATGCGCGCCGTTGCGGCCTGCAACACGGCTGGCGTTGTGCTCGGTGTCGGCCACGAACGCCGGTTTGAGCCACCGACGCTTGATCTACGCGACGCCGTTGATGCCGGCGAGCTCGGAACCCTGCTGCAGATCGAAGCCAATTTCAGTCAGGACAAATTCCTCTCCCTACCGGCCGACAATTGGCGCCTCTCCGAAAAGGATGCGCCCGCCGGACCGATGACAGCCACGGGCATTCACTTGCTCGATCTCGGCGTCAGTTTTCTGGGGCGGCCCGTAACCGTTTTGGCGCGCGTCGCAACGCTCGGCAGCGAGCTGCGCAACGGCGACACGCTGGCCGCCATGGTGACGTTCGCGACCGGCACCAATCTGATGATCAGTGCCATCCTGGCCACGCCGTTCGAAGGCCGGTTCGCCGTATACGGCACGCGTGGCTGGATCGAGATCCGTGACAAGAGCCACCCGGAGAACCCCACCGGATGGACGATGACCCGTCAGATCGGCGCGAAGGACCGTGAGTTCGTCGACTACCCAGCAAGTTCGGGCGTGCGAGCGAACCTCGAAGCTTTCGCCGCGGCGGCGTTGGGCGAGGGCGCTTATCCGATGCCACAGCAGCAAATGATCGACAACATCGCGGCCCTCGAGGCAATCTTCAAATCAGCCAAGAGCCGTACGATCGTGCCGGTGGAGCGCGCTACCGGATTATAAATACGTGTTGACATGATCAAATCAAAACGTCAGTTCGCTAATATTCCTGTTGCTTTGAGGGGGCGCTCTCCGGAAGGCGTTCCAGATTGCGGACAGGAACAGCGGCGCCCGCGGGTCAGGTCGACGGACCAGACACTCGGGAGGCGCGCGTGCCCATCGGGCACC
>JAFAXD010000051.1 GCA_019241285.1 Xanthobacteraceae bacterium
CGTGTTTCGCGAGGTCGGCTATGATCCGGTGAAGGATCTCACGCCGATCTCCCAGGTGCTGTGGTGGAGCTTTGGCTTCGCGGTGCCAGCGGAGTCGCCGGCCAAAACCTTCGCCGAATTCGTGGCCCTGGCGGAGTCCGATCCCAAATACGCCATGTTCGCCTCGCCCTCGACCGGCAGCGGCCAGCATGTGCTCGGCTTGCAACTCGGTGGCCTGATCGGGGTGAAACTCGAGCACGTGTGGTTCAAGGGCGCCGCCGACGCCATGAACGCGCTGCTCGGCAACGCTGTTCCCTCAACGATCCTGACCCTCGGCGAGCTCACCAACCTGCACCAGGCCGGCAAGGCCCGCATCCTCGCGACCTTCACCAAAACCCGCACCGCGGACCTGCCCGATGTGCCGACCTTCACCGAGCTCGGCTATCCGGCCATGCAGGCCGACGGCGCGGTTGCCATGTTCGGCCCTGCCGGAATGGATCCCGCCCTCACCGAGCGCATCAGCAAGGCCGTGCGCGACGCCTTGGATGACCCGGACGTCAAGGCCCGGATCCTGAAAATGGGCATGGAGCCCAAGAGCAGCACGCCACAGGAGCTCGCAGCTTACGACCGCGCCGCGCTGGAGAGCTGGGGCACTGTGGTGAAGGCATCGGGGTACGTGCCGGAATGAGGGAGGGGATCAGGGATTCTTCTTCGAACCCATTTTCCATTTTCTAGCGCGTGCCAACCATTTTCTAGCTTCGGAAATGACAGACGACGATAAACCCAAAATGCCGACGGCCTACGATCTGTACCCGCTTGGCCCCAAGCCACTCCATCCATTGGAGCAGATCGCGCTCGTTTTGTTTGTGACGTTGCTTGGGCTGGCGGCCTTCGTGGTTGCCTGGCTAATCGGTAACCTCTTCGTTTAGGTCTGAACTCCCTGGGTTAGGCTGCCTTCGGCTTGTTGATGGTCTCAATGCGATCGAGAATCTTGCCGAGATCGCGTTTTGCGATCTGAACGTCATAGTCGTTCTGCAGGTTGAGCCAAAGCTGGGCGGTTGTGCCGAGTGCCTTGGCGAGTCGAAGCGCGGTATCGGCGGTAATGCCGGTCTGTTCGCTGGCGATCCGTTCGATCCGTGTGCGAGGCAAGCCGCAGGCCTTGGCAAGGGCGCCCGCCGACATTTTCAGCGGGACCAGAAATTCCTCCCGCAGGACCTCACCGGGATGCATGGGCTTGAGTTTCTTCGCCATTGTCGCCTTCTCTTCTAGTGATAGTCCACGATCTCGACGTTCGCTGGTCCTTCCGCCGTCCAAACAAAGCACACCCGGAATTGGTCGTTAATCCTGATCGAGTGCTGCCCTTTGCGATCGCCTGCCAACGCCTCGAGATGGTTACCCGGAGGTGACCTCAAGTCGCCGAGATCGCTTGCGGCGTTGAGGTAGCGCAGCTTTCGGCGCGCCACCTTGACCAGGTCGGCCGGAAAGCCCTTCGGACTTTCGCCGTTGAAGACGGCCTCGGTGGTCTTATCCCGAAAGCTTGTGATCACCCGCAGAATGTATCATCGAATGATACGGTGGTCAAAGGCGATGTATCAACGAGTGATACGGCGTTCATGTGCGAACCTCACATCCGGCGCATTGCCCTGTAGCGTCGCCTGGATCGCCTCGCGTAGCATCCCATATTCACTCTTGTCCCATTTCGCGACGTGAATGTCGGCCAGCAGCCGCGCCGATTTGCCGAACACCACGATGCGGTCGCCGACGCTGATCGCTTCCTCGAGCTGGTGCGTGATCAGGATGGCTGTGCTGCCGCATTCGCGCGCTAGCGCCAGGAAGGTCTCGCGCAGCTCGGCGGCGGTGACCTCGTCGAGGTGGCCGAAGGCCTCGTCGGCGAGGAGGATTTCGGGCTGGAGCACGAAGGCGCGGGCGATGGCGACGCGCTGGCGCATGCCACCGGAGAGTTCGTGTGGGTAGGCGTTGGTGAAGTTCTCCAAGCCGAGCCGCTTGAGCCAGTGCATGGAGCGCTGGCGCTGCACGTCCTCGGGTACGCGCATCAGCTCGAGCGGCAGGCGCACGTTGTCGTAGCTCGATCGCCAGGGCAGCAGGCGGTCCTGCTGGAACACGGTCGCCATGCGGCCGCGGAAATAATCGAAGTCCGCGTAGGGCGTCTTGCCGCCGATGTCGATTGCGCCCTCGCTCGGGTGCTCGAGCCCGATCATCAAATCGAAGAAGGTGGATTTGCCGCAGCCGGTCTGGCCGACGATGGCGACCACCTCGCGTGGCGCGATGTCGAGATCGAGGTGGTCGATGGCGACTACGGTTTGGCCGGTGGTGGCCTGGCGGAAGACTTTGCGTAGCCCGCGCACTGCGATTGCCGCCGGCCCGCTCATGCGAAGGGTCTTTCATATGGCGCAGCGAAGCGGCTTATGTACCCTCCCCCCGCGCAGCGGTGGGGAGGGTCGACCGCCGAAGGCGGGCGGGGTGGGGGGGCGGGCCGCAAGCTCGGAGCAAGAGTAGTCCCCCCACCCCGCCAGCATTCGCTGCGCGAACGCTGGCGACCCTCCCCGCCAACGGGCGGGAGGGTAACGACCCGCGCGGCTCTCATTCTAACACTCATGCGCGCCACCGCAGGACGCGGCGCTCGAAGCGCGCCACCACGGCCTCCAGGGCGAACAGGAGCGCGACCAGCACCAAGGTCCAGGCAAAGACGTCGGCGACGGAGAACAGCTCCTGCGCCACCGCGAGCTGATGGCCGATGCCGGTCACGGCGCCGACGAGCTCGGCGATGGTGACGACGCGGATGGCGAGGCTGAGGTTGATCTTCCAGCTGGTGATCAGGCTCGGCAAAATCGCCGGCAGCATCAGCTTGATGAAGAATTGGGATGGCGTGGGGCGGAACGAGCGCATCATGCCGCGTAGCTCCTTCGGCACGCCGCGCATGGCGTCGAGCGCATCGACCAGGAACACCGGGCCGCACACGGCGATCAGCACGAAGGCGATACGAAACTCGACGCCGCGAAACCACAGCACCGCAAACAAAATCCAGGAAACCACCGGCACGGCCATGAAGAGCCGCACCATCGGATGCAGATAGTTCTCCAGGCTCGTCGAGCGGTACATCGCCATGGCGAGGGCGACGCCGAGGACGAAGGAGAGGATCAGCGCGCCGATGACGCGGGCGAGCGTCACCAGCACATCGATGGGCGTGATCTTGATCAGGCTTGCCCAGATCTTGGCAAAGCCCGGGATCGCGAACGCCGGAATGCCGAGCGCCGGCGCGAAGTAGGACAGCGCCTGCCAGAGCACGCAGAAGACGGCGATGGAGACGAGCGTCTGGCGTGGAAATCCCGCGCTCAGCTCGGCCGCGCGCGCCTCGTCATGGGACATAAATGATCTTCTCGTCCGGCATCTTCTCGTAGAAGCCGGCCTTCACGGCGCGCTCCATCATGTCGGTGAT
>JAFAXD010000092.1 GCA_019241285.1 Xanthobacteraceae bacterium
GCGGGCCGCGTTCGACAGCGGCTTGCCCTGCTCGCAGGTGATGACGGTTGCGAGTTCGTCCGCATAGTCGCGCACACGAGCAGCAAACTTGTGCAGGAATCGCCGGCGCTCGGCGAACGAACGGCGGCTCCACTCCGCAAACGCAGCGCGTGCCGCCGCAACTGCGCGATCGAGCTGATCCGTCGAGGCGTCCGGGCAACGGGCGAACGGTGCCGCGGTCGACGGGTTGATTACCTCGAACGAGCTCTGGCTGCCTTCGCCCTGGCCGTCGATCGTATGCGTGAGCTCGCGCTCGGGATTGGCCAGATCGCGCAGGCTCTTTGGTTTTTTCGGCATTGGGCGTCTCCTATCAGTCTAAATTGATGGACGGCTGTCGAACCTGATGCCGCCCGGATGCAGGTCATTTAACGATATATCCAATGGAATATAGCGTCCAGGTGCCAAAGACCAGACGAATTCGGCCCAAGGCCGTTAGCGTCAGCCCTGCAGCATCTGTTTCACCAGCGGGCTGGCCTTGCCGAAATCCATGCGGCCCGTATAGCGCGCCTTCAGCGCGGCGATGACCTTGCCCATGTCCTTCATCGAGGCAGCGCCCGTCTCGGTGATTGCCTGCGCAATAGCGGCCCGTGCCTCATCGTCCGAGAGCTGCCGCGGCAGATAGGCCGAGATGATCGTTATCTCGTCGCGCTCCTGCTGGGCGAGCTCGTTGCGCCCGCCCTGCTCGTAGAGCGTGATCGATTCCTGGCGCTGCTTGATCATCTTCTGCAGCACCGAAAGCACCTCATCGTCAGCAAGCGGCCCTTTGCCCTGGCCACGTGCGTCGATGTCGGCGTTCTTCAAGGTCGAGTTGACGAGACGCAGCGTCGACACGCGGCGCTCGTCGCGCGCCTTCATGGCGTCCTTGAGAGCATTGTTGATGTCGTCGCGCAGCATGTGAGTCTCGTTTGTTGTTGATCCAAGCTACGAAGCGATGGCCGTCGACCGGTCACGCCATCGGCGCAGCGCGATGACAGACCAGATCGCCTCGACAAGTCCGAACGGCCACGCGCCTTGCAAGAAACCGTAGACCGAACCTAGCGCGCAGGCGCCGGCAAATCCCAGGACATACCAGGCGCTGCGATCCTCCAAAGCATAACAGACCAGCATCGCCGTGACGCTGAACAGTCCGAAGATGGTCAGCGTATCCATCGCGGCCTCGTCGCCCTTTCAGAGAGTCGAACGGCGGGTATATCGCACCATTAGGTGTGAGCAAGACCAGGCTCTGTGCAGTAGAGGCGCGATCACGCCGTCTTGAGCAGCCGCTTGCGCACCACGGCCAGGATACGATCCGACAGCGTGCGATCCTCAACCACGCGCGAGAGCACCACAGCGCCAAGCATAGCTGCAATGATGGCGATTGCTTCGTCGCGCCGCGCGTCCTCGGTCTCGCCCGGGCAGGCCCGCGCCATGACGTCGATCATCGCAACGCTGGAGTCGGAAAACGCCTGCCGTACCGCGTCGCCGTGCCGGGTTGCGTCCGGTCCCATGGCGGCGAGCGCACATCCCGTCCCGGGGTTGTCGCGATGCGACCGCGACACGTACGAGCGCACCAACTTGTTGAACAGGTCCGGCGCCCCGTCCCCGCCAGCGTCAGCAATCCACTGCTGCCGGATTTCGGCGAGCGATTCACGGATCGCGGCCGCCGCCAATTCCTCCTTGGAGCCGAACTGGCTGTAGATCGCGCCGTGGGTCATGCCGGCGGCTTTGGCCAGCGCATCGACCCCGATGCCTTCAATGCCGCGCTCGCGCAACAGCTTCGCTGCGGCGGCAACGACCTGCTCGCGGTTCTTGGCCTGCTGCTCTCTGGAAACCCGCATTCTCTCCTAGCCCGGTTACGTCGGTTGTGGTGTCAGCCCAACGCGCCAGTGGACCATAGCACGAATTTAGATTACGATCGCCACTAATATTGGTAGGAGCGGAGGCGCGGGCCCATGGACGAGCGAACGAGACCCACCGTCGGGGTGGTGACGCCGGACCTCCTCGGGGCAAGCTCCGGGCTCGAGTTCCTGCGCGGCATCATTGACGGAAAATATCCGGTACCGCCCATTGCCGATCTGATCGGATTTACGCTGACGGAGGTCGATTTCGGCCGGGTGGTGTTCCAATCAACGCCGGAGTTCAAACACTATAACCCACTCGGGATAGTTCACGGCGGCTACGCCGCCACCCTGCTCGATTCCTGCATGGGATGCTGCGTTCATTCGACCCTGCCGGTCGGCGTGGGCTACACCACCCTGGAATTCAAAGTGACCTTGATCCGGGCCATCACGGCGGAGACCGGGCCGGTGAAGGCGGAAGGCCACATTCTGAACGCCGGCCGGCGCGCCGCCACCGCCGAGGGCCGACTGACGGACGCCAAAGGCCGCCTGCTGGCGCATGCAACGACAACCTGTCTGGTTTTTGACTTGGCCTCCGCTCCCAAGCGCTCGCCCTGATCTTGCTTGGATCAATTTGGCGGCGCGCTCGTTAACGCCGTATGGACCAGACTGAGCCGCTGCAACCAATCACGTACATGTTCGCGGATGACGGATTGATCCCGAATAATCCGTTGCCGTT
The DNA here is from genome assembly GCA_019241285.1 of Xanthobacteraceae bacterium. Lineage (GTDB taxonomy): Bacteria > Pseudomonadota > Alphaproteobacteria > Rhizobiales > Xanthobacteraceae > JAFAXD01. Next base: position 2,596 of record JAFAXD010000092.1, read on the forward strand.
CGTGTGCTACCGCGGTGTGATCCCGCTCGATCGCGTCGATCCGGAGAGCACCGTCGAAGCGCTGTTCGCCAGCAACAATTGGGGCGACATGTGGCGCAACGGCGTGTTCGACTATCTGCACTATCACTCGATGATTCACGAGGCGATGGGCGTGGCGCGCGGCCGTGCCCGGGTGCGCTTTGGTGGCGACCGGGGTGAGGAGTTGGAGATCACAGCTGGCGATGCGGCGATCCTGCCGGCTGGAACCGGCCATCAATGTCTCTGGGCCAGCACCGATTTCAGCGTGGTCGGCGCCTACCCGAACGCCGGCACATACGACCTGGTCCGGCCCAGTAAGGAGGCGCATGCCCGCGCCCTCCAGACGATCCCCAAAGTGCCACGGCTGAAGGCCGATCCGGTTTTTGGGCCGGATGGACCGATCATCCAGCTTTGGGCCGAGCACGCTTAGCGCGGCGTGTCAGCTGGAAAATCCCCGACCCGGCCGCTATCCATCCCCCGGCCATTGCCGGGGACGAGTTCAGGATGCGCGAGTGGATCGACCTCTACGATTCGGATCACCCGATCTACGTCAGCGCTCGCCATCGCGACGTGCATTTTCGGCTCATCGCCATCGATATCCTGCAATACCTGCCCGGCCCCGATGCAACCGTGCTCGACTTCAGCTGTGGCGAGGCGCTGCATGCGGATCTGGTAGCCGACAAGGCCGCCCGGCTGATCCTCGCAGAGCCGGCGCCCGGCGTCCGCAGACGCCTCGAAGCGCGCCTTGGCGCCGATCCCAAGATCGAAGTGCGCTCGCTCGCGGAGTTGGCTGAGCTGCCAAAACAATCAGTCGATCTCGCGGTAATGCACTCGGTCGCTCAATACATGACGCCAGCCGAACTCGACGCAGCCTTGGCACTGATCCGGTCATTGCTGAAACCCGGCGGGCTCTTCATTCTCGGCGATGTCGTCGCACCGGCGACACCGGCGGCAACGGATGCACTCGCGCTGCTCCGGTTCGGCGCGGCCAACGGGTTTTTCCTCGCCGCCCTGCAGGGGCTCGTCCGCACGGTGTTGTCCGACTACTGGCGATTGCGCAGCTCGATCGGGCTCGCGCGCTACGACGAGGGCGCGATCACAGCCAAGCTGGCCGCACATGGCTTTATCGCGGCCCGCGCACCGCGCAATCTCGGCCATAACCACGCGCGCATGACGTTTCTGTGCAAGCCCAGCTGAGGCATGGGCGAGAATAGGGCCCACCCCTTCCCTCCCCGCCGATTCTGGGCTAGAGGCTGCCCGCCGCCACCGAAGCCGGATGGTCCGGCCGGTCGTGACAATCGAACGAGCGTGCGGAGGGAGAGCGGCTGAAGCCGCTTTTTTTGTGCGCGCCCGATTGTGCCTTGCGCCGTGGCGCGCGTAGCTGTCGGAACGGGATGCCAAAACGGACTGATATCAAATCGATCCTGATTATTGGCGCCGGCCCGATCGTCATCGGTCAAGCCTGCGAGTTCGACTATTCCGGCACCCAGGCCTGCAAAGCCTTGCGCGCCGAAGGCTATCGGGTCGTGCTGGTCAACTCCAATCCGGCGACCATCATGACCGATCCGGAGCTGGCCGATGCCACCTACATCGAGCCGATCACCCCGGAGATCGTCGCCAAGATCATCGAGAAGGAGCGGCCGGACGCTCTGCTGCCCACGATGGGCGGACAGACGGCCCTCAATTGCGCGCTGTCGCTGCGCCGCATGGGGGTGCTCGATCAGTTCGGCGTCCAGATGATCGGCGCGTCCGCCGACGCCATCGACAAGGCCGAGGACCGCGAGCTGTTCCGCGAGGCCATGCAGAAGATCGGCCTGGCCACACCGAAATCGGCGCTCGCCGATGCCTCCGATCTCAAGAAGCTCGATCGCGACCAGCACGCCGCCGAGATCGCCCGCATCAAGGCGCAGAAGCTGGCACCGGCTGCGGAAACCCAGGCGCTCGCCGCCTTTCAGAAATCCTGGGATGCCGATGACCCGGCGCGCAAGCGACGCTACATCGAGAAAGGCCTCGTTGAGGCGCTTGACGCACTCTCGGATATCGGGCTGCCGGCGATCATTCGGCCGTCCTTCACGCTCGCCGGCACCGGCGGCGGCATCGCCTACAACAAGGCCGAGTTCTTCGAGATCGTCGAGCGCGGACTTGATGCATCACCGACCACCGAAGTCCTGATCGAGGAGTCCGTCCTCGGCTGGAAGGAATTCGAGATGGAGGTGGTGCGCGATCGCAACGACAACTGCATCATCGTCTGCTCGATCGAGAACCTCGATCCGATGGGCGTGCACACCGGCGATTCGATCACCATCGCGCCGGCGCTCACACTTACGGACAAAGAATATCAGATCATGCGCAACGCCTCGATCGCGGTGCTGCGCGAGATCGGCGTGGAGACCGGCGGGTCGAACGTCCAGTTTGCCGTCAATCCAAAGGACGGGCGGCTCGTCATCATCGAGATGAATCCGCGCGTGTCGCGATCATCCGCGCTGGCCTCGAAGGCGACGGGCTTTCCCATCGCCAAGGTCGCCGCCAAGCTCGCGGTTGGCTACACGCTCGATGAGATCGAGAACGACATCACCGGCGGCGCGACGCCGGCCTCGTTCGAGCCGACGATCGACTACATCGTCACCAAAATCCCGCGCTTTGCGTTCGAGAAGTTTCCCGGCGCCGAACCGGTGCTGACCACCTCCATGAAATCGGTCGGCGAGGCGATGGCGATCGGCCGCACATTTTCGGAGTCGCTGCAGAAGGCGCTGCGCTCGCTGGAAACCGGATTGACCGGCCTCGATGAGGTCACGATCGAAGGCCTGGGACAAGGCGATGACAAAAATGCGATCCGCGCCGCGCTCGGCACGCCCACACCTGACCGCCTTCTCAACGTGGCGCAGGCAATGCGGCTCGGCTTCACCGACGAGCAGATCCACGACGCCTGCGCGATCGATCCTTGGTTCCTGGCCGAGATCCGCGGCATCGTCGACATGGAGGCCGAGATCCGGGCCAAGGGATTGCCCACTGACCCGGCGGGGCTGCGGCAGCTCAAGTCCATGGGCTTTTCCGACGCGCGGCTCGCCAAGCTGACCGGCCTCGCCATCGAGCAGGTCGCGACGCGGCGCCACCAGCTTGGCGTTCGCCCGATCTACAAACGCATCGACACATGCGCCGCCGAGTTCGCTTCGCCGACGGCCTACATGTACTCGAGCTATCAGGCGCCCTTTGCGGGAACGCCCGCGGATGAAGCCGCACCCTCGGCGCGGGAGAAGATCGTCATCCTCGGCGGCGGACCCAACCGGATCGGTCAGGGCATCGAATTCGATTATTGCTGCTGCCACGCCGCCTTCGCCCTCAAGGAGGCCGGCTACGAGACCATCATGGTCAACTGCAATCCGGAGACCGTGTCGACCGACTACGACACCTCGGATCGCCTATACTTCGAGCCGTTGACCGCCGAGGACGTAATCGAAATTATCGACACCGAACGCAGCAACGGAACCTTGCGTGGCGTCATTGTGCAATTCGGTGGTCAGACGCCGCTCAAGCTCGCCGAAGCGCTGGAGCGCGCCAAGGTCCCAATCCTCGGCACCTCGCCGGACGCGATTGACCTCGCCGAAGATCGGGATCGGTTCAAGAAACTGATCGCAACGCTTGGCCTGCGCCAACCTGAGAGCGGGATCGCGACCAGCCCCGATGCGGCCCGGGCGATCGCCGACCACATCGGCTATCCCGTGCTCATCCGTCCGTCCTACGTGCTGGGCGGGCGGGCGATGGAAATCCTCAACGACGGTGCCCAGCTCGACCGTTACCTGGCACGGCTCGCCGGCGCTCTCGACCGGCCGTCGGATCTCGTCATTTCAGATCGGCGCCCGCTGCTGATCGACCGCTACCTGTCGGATGCGGTCGAGGTGGATGTGGATTGCCTCGCCGACGGTCAGGACACGTTCATCGCCGGCATCATGGAGCACATCGAAGAGGCCGGGATCCACTCGGGGGACTCGGCCTGCGCGCTGCCGCCGCGCACGCTCGATCAGACAACGATCGCGGAACTCGGCCGGCAAACCCGGGCGCTGGCGCTTGCCCTCAAGGTCGGCGGCCTGATGAACGTGCAGTACGCCATCAAAGACGGCGACATCTACGTCCTCGAAGTCAACCCGCGCGCGTCGCGCACCGTGCCGTTCGTCGCCAAGGTGATCGGGGTGCCGGTCGCCAAGATCGCGGCGCGAATCATGGCCGGCGAACCGCTGGCGAGCTTCGGCCTCGAACCGATCTCTTTTGATCCCGGGCAGTCCAAGCATATCGGCGTCAAGGAGGCGGTGTTCCCGTTCGCCCGCTTCCCCGGCGTGGACACGGTGCTCGGCCCGGAAATGAAATCCACCGGCGAGGTCATGGGGCTCGACCGCTCGTTCGCGATCGCCTTCGCCAAGAGCCAGATCGGCGGCGGCACCCGCCTGCCGAAATCGGGAACCGTGTTCGTCTCGGTCCGCGATGTGGATAAGCCGCGCATCCTGGAAGCGGTGCAGCTGCTTGAGAACCTGGGATTCCGGGTCATTGCCACATCCGGGACCCAGCGCTACCTCGCCGAGAACGGCGTTAAGGCTCAGAAGGTTAATAAAGTCGCCGAGGGGCGCCCGCACATCGTGGACGCGATCAAGAATGGGGACGTCCAGCTGGTCTTTAACACCACCGAGGGAGCGACTGCGCTGGCGGATTCCCGCTCGCTGCGCCGCGCCGCCCTCTTGCATAAAGTCCCATACTACACCACTCTTTCAGGCGCCGTTGCAGGGGCGCTAGGCATAAAAGCCTATCTCGGGGGTGACTTCGAGGTGCGCGCGCTGCAGGCCTATTTCGCAGACGAGACCTGACGGGGCCTTTCCCGGCCAGCACAGATCAGATTGCGAGATGGGGCGCTGCCCAGTTCCCGGCGGCGGAGCGGAAATGAATCTGTGTCGCAGTCGCGGCGCCGGAACTAGCGGCCCGCGAGTGCATTTTTTACGTCTGAGGTAATAACAATGGATAAGATCCCAATGACGGCCGCTGGCTACAGCCTGCTGGAGCAGGAGTTGAAGCATTGCCAGCAGATCGAACGGCCGCGAATCATTCAGCAGATCACTGACGCGCGCTCGCATGGCGACTTGTCCGAGAACGCCGAATATCACGCCGCCAAGGAAGCCCAGTCCCACAATGAGGGCCGCATTGCGGAGCTCGAGGATAAGCTTGCGCGCGCCGAGGTGATCGATGTCTCCAAGCTGTCCGGCGACACCATCAAGTTCGGCGCGACTGTGACCCTCATCGACGAGGATACCGAGGAGAAGAAGATCTGGCAGCTTGTCGGCGAGCCAGAGGCCGATGCCAAGAAAGGCAAGATCTCAATCACGTCGCCATTAGCGCGCGCCCTGCTCGGAAAGACGAAGGGTTCAAATATTGAGGTTGTTGCCCCCGGCGGGGCCAAGGCCTACGAGGTGGTCAAGGTCGAGTGGCGGTGATCCTCGCCTTCAGAACCTAAAGCGGCACCATCGCTTCATCTTTGGAGTTGCGCAGCGTCAGTGATGTCTTGACGTTGCGCACATGCGGCGCGGCGGTAAGCTCGCTCACCAGTGTTTGAAATGCGAGCAGGTTTGGTGCCACGCATTTCAACACGAAATCGATCTCACCCGACAGCATCCAGCACTCGCACACGAACGGCTTGGTGCGCACGAATTCCTCAAAGGCGACGAGATCAGGCTCGGCCTGACTGGACAGGTGCACCATGGCGAAGGCGGTGACCTCAAATCCGAGCTTCTTCTCGTCGAGCAGCGCACGGTAGCCCTTGATAAAGCCGGCCTCCTGCAGTGCGCGCACCCGGCGCAGGCACGGCGGCGCCGAGATGCCCACCCGGCGCGCGAGCTCCACATTGGTCATGCGGCCGTCGGCTTGCAGCTCGCGCAAGATCTTTTGGTCGATGGCGTCGAGCTGCACGGACATGACTGACTCCAGGAGAGTGCGGACGTTTGTACCCCCGATCCACCCGCGACGCGAAACATTATTGCGCGGCGCTTCTACACTCCCGATTTGTCACCTCCCTGTGAGCGAGAGGGTTGCAAGACTTGCATAGCTGACCGGATGGCCTACATTGCGCCGCGTCGATTCCGGTGCGCTGGTCCAGGGGCGGGAACGCAGCGTGCCCATTTGGAAGGCACGAATGTCCAAGCTTACCCAGGCGAAAGTCGTCATTATCGGCTCGGGACCGGCCGGCTACACCGCCGCGATCTATGCAGCGCGCGCGATGCTGGAGCCGATCCTGATCACGGGAATACAGCCGGGCGGCCAGCTCACTATCACGACCGACGTGGAAAACTACCCCGGCTACGCCGACGTGATCCAAGGTCCGTGGCTCATGGACCAGATGCAGAAACAGGCCGAGCACGTGGGCGCGCGCCTCGTCTCGGATCTGGTGACCAATGTCGATCTGACCCAGCGGCCATTTCGCCTGACATGCGATTCGGGCGCGGCCTATCTGGCCGAGTCGGTCATTATCGCAACCGGGGCCCAGGCGCGCTGGCTCGAGCTGCCGACTGAGCAGAAATTCAAAGGCTACGGCGTTTCAGCCTGCGCGACCTGCGACGGGTTCTTCTATCGCGGCAAGAACGTCATTGTTGTCGGCGGCGGTAATACCGCGGTCGAGGAAGCGCTGTTTCTCACCAACTTCGCCGACAAGGTCACGGTGGTGCATCGCCGGGATATGTTCCGCGCCGAAAAGATCCTGCAGGAGCGTTTGTTCAAGAACCCGAAGATCTCAGTGATCTGGGACACGGTCGTCGACGAAGTTGTCGGCCACGACGACCCGCTCAAAGTCACCGGCGTCAAGCTGCGCCACGCTAAGACCGGCGCGGTGCGCGAGATGGCGGTGGACGGCGTGTTTGTCGCCATCGGGCACCTGCCGGCGACGGAGTTGTTCGAAGGCAAAGTCGAGATGAAGCCGTCCGGCTACATCAAAATCGCGCCCTTCTCCACCGCAACGTCCGTGCCCGGCGTCTTCGCGGCGGGCGACGTGACCGATGATGTGTATCGCCAGGCCGTTACCGCGGCCGGGATGGGGTGCATGGCGGCGCTCGAAGCCGAGCGCTTCCTGGCTGCGCATGAACCGCAGCGCGTGGCAGCGGAGTAGCCATCATGCCAGCACGCGCCACAATGGACTGGGACAAGCTCAAGGTCTTTCACGCAGCCGCCGAAGCCGGCAGCTTCACCCACGCAGGCGAGCAGCTTGGGCTGTCGCAGTCAGCCGTGTCACGGCAGGTCAGCGCGCTCGAGCAGGAACTCTCGGTTGCGCTGTTTCACCGCCATGCGCGCGGTCTCATCCTGACGGAGCAAGGCGAGCTTCTCTATCGCACCGCGCACGACGTTTTCATGAAGCTCGAAGCGGCGCGGACCAAGCTGACCGACAGCCGCGAGCGGCCGAACGGCGACCTCAAGGTGACCACCACGCCCGGTCTTGGCGTGAACTGGCTCATTCCGCGGCTCGGCGAGTTCATGGAGCTCTATCCGGAGATCCGCATCAACCTCGTCGTCACCGACGAAGAGCTTGATCTCTCCATGCGCCAGGCCGACGTCGGTATTCGCATGCGGCAACCGTCACAGCCGGACGTGATCCAGCGCAAACTGTTTGCCGTGCATTTCCATGCCTATGCGTCGCCCGGGTATCTGAAGCGGTTCGGCACGCCACGCACGCTCGACGATCTCGATCAGCACCGCATTCTGCTGCTCGATGGCGGCAGCGTACCGTCCTACCTGCAAAAGAATCGGAATTGGTTGGTCGAGGTCGGGCGCAATGGCAAAGGGCCGCGGCCGTCTTACTTCGTCGTCAACAACATCCTCGGCGTGATGCAAGGGTGTCAGCGCGATCTCGGCATCGCGCTGCTGCCTGACTACCTGGTCGAGGATTCCGGGTTAGTGCAGTTGTTCGGCGAAGGCGATGAGATCGCGCTCGATTGCTATTTCGTCTATCCGGAAGAACTCAAGTCAGTTGCCCGCGTCCAGGTTTTCCGGGACTTTCTGGTCGCCAACGCGCAGCGCTGGAATTTCTGAGGATTAGCAATCGATTGTCACGAACCTGTCATCTGCGCCCGCGTCCGCAGATCGCGCACCAATGATCACCTACTCGTGATCTGATGACGAACGGCTGATGACCGACACTTGGTTATGGCTGCCATGCGAGCCCGTTTCTTGTTTCAAAAATATCTCGGGGCATACTGGCGGTGTGCTGTCGGCGAAGCGTGACGTGCTCCTCCCAGACCGTGACGTTTTGCAGCCAGCTGTTCCCCTCTGGAAAGTGATCGTCGGCGCCCATGCCGATGAAAAACTCTCGCCGAGCCTTCGGGCTCGGCGTTTTTCTTATATGTTTCTTACAATTCGTGCGGGCTGATGCTTACGCCCAGAGCCGCTCGCCCTCCAGCCCCTGATAAAGGTTCGCCACGTAATCGGCGTAGCCATTGAACAACAGCGTCGGCCGACGTTCGCCCGTTCCAATCAATTCCTCGGTCGCCTGGCTCCAGCGCGGATGCGGCACCTGCGGATTGACGTTCGCCCAAAAGCCATACTCCGACGCCTGCAAGGCTTCCCAGAAGGTGTTCGGGCGCTGATCCGTGAAGTTGAAGCGTACGATCGATTTGATCGACTTGAAGCCATACTTCCACGGCACGGCGAGGCGCAGTGGCGCGCCCTGCGATTTCGAGACGGGCTTGCCGTAAGCACCAGTGACCAGGAATGCGAGCTCGTTGGTCGCCTCCGCAATGGTGAGTCCTTCCACATACGGCCACGGATACCAGACGGCGCGTTGTCCGGGCGCCATGGCGCGATCAAGAAACGTTTCCATGCGCAGGTACTTCGCCGAGCCGAGCGGCTGTGCGAGCTCGACCAGTTTGGCCAATGGAAATCCGGACCATGGAATCGCCATCGACCAAGCTTCGACGCAGCGGTGGCGATAGAGCCGTTCTTCCAGCGGCATCTTCGCCAAGAGATCGTCGAGACCGATCTCGAAGGGCTTGGCGACCATGCCGTCGATCTTCACGGTCCACGGTCGCAGCTTCAGCGCTTGAGCCGCCCGCGAGATCGTCTTCGCTGAGCCGAACTCATAGAAATTGTTGTAGGTCGTGTTGATCGCTTCATCAGTGATCGCCCGGTCGAGCACATATTTTTCATTGCGCTTGGCCGGATAGAGATGCGCCGACGGATCGGACGTGTCGGCCGCGCCCTCCGCACTGGCCAACCCGGGAGCGACCAGCGTCGCGCCGGTCGCGGCCAGGAACGCGCGCCGATTGAAGAACAGATGCTCGGGTGTGGCGGCCCGCTCCGGGAGCTCCCAACCGCGGCGGCGAATGATGTTCATGGCGCACCTCCCTGCACACATGTTCGAGTTGGAGAGAGCTACCGTTACCAGCCTTCACCAGCAAATCACGACGCCGCGTTCACGATCCCGTGCGGCGGCCGATTTCGCTTGACTTGGGTGTTACTGGTCAGTACCTATGTTACCGAACGGTACCGCAGTGATGAATACCCGTGGTGAAGACATGTACGCAATGAAGTTGGCCGACCTCCGCTGCTACGACAAGTCCATGACTCTGCCGGAAATTCTCTCCGATCCGCTGATCCAGGCGGTGATGGCCGCAGACGGCGTCAACCCTGGTCGTCTCGCGGCTGAGCTGCGGCGGGTCGCGCTGGCGCTGCCGCGCCAGCCCATTCCGGACCCGTATGCCGAGCGTTGCTACGCCTGCTGAACGCGGCAGCTTTACGCCATTTGCCGGGCGGCCCCGACCGACCATCCAGCCCTCCCGAGCGGGAAGGGCCGTCCGGCAAAAACTCTAAACCCTCCGCACAATCCAACCTGCCGTCACTCGTCCCGGACAATCGCGAGGATGCGAACCATGACTTCGTCTGCTCCACTGACGAAAGCGCGCGAGCGCGACATTGCCGCCAGCCACTTGCTCAAGCCGTATTGGCTTGGCAGCCTCGAACTCGCCAACCGCCTGGTGATGGCGCCGATGACGCGCAGCCGCGCGGTTGCCGGCAACGTACCCAACCCGCTCGCCGCAACCTATTATGCACAGCGCGCAAGTGCCGGACTGATCGTGACCGAGGCCACCCAGGTCAGTCCGCAAGGTGTCGGTTACATCCGCACGCCGGGCATCCACTCCGCCGAACAGGTGAATGCCTGGAAGCAGGTGACGGATGCGGTCCACCAGGCCGGCGGAAAGATCTTCCTGCAGCTCTGGCATGTGGGCCGCATCTCGCATCCAGACTTCCACGATGGCGAGCTTCCCGTCGCACCATCAGCAATTTCGCCAGGCGGCGACGTGATCACGCCAACCGGCGCCAAGCCGCGTGTGACGCCGCGTGCGCTTGAGCTCAGCGAGATCCCCGGGATCGTCGAACAGTTCCGGAGCGGCGCCCAAAATGCGAAACATGCCAGCTTCGACGGCGTAGAGATCCACGGCGCCAACGGCTACTTGCTCGATCAGTTCACCCGCGATGGAGCAAACCAACGCACCGACGCTTACGGCGGCTCCATCGCCAATCGGGCGCGCCTGCCGCTGGAGGTGACCCGCGCGGTTATCGACGTCTGGGGCGCCGAGCGAGTCGGCTACCGCATCTCGCCGACCGGTTCATTCAACGCGATGTCGGATTCCGGTCCGGTCGCAACATTCTCGTATCTGACAGAAGAGTTGAACAAGCTCGGGCTCGGTTACCTGCATGTTGTTGATCCGATCGCGGCGCCGAAGCGCGTGGCGCCGATCTTGCGCGAAATCTTCGACAACACATTCGTGGTGAATGGCGGCTTCGACTTTGCGCAAGGCAACGACGCGATCGCGCGCGGCGACGCTGACCTCGTCGCGTTCGGCGTTCCGTTCCTGGCCAATCCTGATCTGCCGCGCCGATTTGAGAAAGCCGCGCCGCTCAATCCCGCCGACCAGGCAACGTTCTATGTCGGCGAAGAGAAGGGCTACGTGGACTACCCGGCTCTGAGCTAGAGCGTCATGGGATTAGGTTCGAACAGACAACTCGTCATTGCGAGGAGCCAACGGGTCCGGCCCGAAGTGGCCGGCCCGATGACAGGCTCCGCGACGAAGCAATCCAGTGCGGCGCTTCAGCGCTGGATTGCTTCGCTTCGCTCGCAATGACGATCGGTTCCTAAACGCATGCCGCTCTAAGTTAAGCCGCCGCGGCGGCGGCTTTCCGCGCCGCGACGATTTGCTCGGCCGGCTTTCCGGTCAGCTCCGCCATGTGGTCGAACTTGGCGGTGAATGTGCCGACCCCGGCTGTGGCCGAGCGCACTTCGATGATCAGGTCCCCGATCTCCGACTCCGGCATCAGGGCGCGCACCGAGTCCCAGCCGGGCCAGCCCTCGCGGGTGTCGAAGCCGAGGATCTGGCCACGCCGTCCCGACATGATAGCATTGATCTTGGCGGTGGCGTCGGTCGGACAAACGATCTCCACGGTATGGATCGGCTCCAGCAGCACCGGACTACATTGCGGCAGCGCCTCGACAATGCCGATGCGCCCAGCCGTGCGGAATGCCTGATCAGACGAGTCGACGCTGTGATAAGACCCGTCGATCAGCTTTACGGCGACGTCAACGACCGGAAAGCCGAGTGGTCCGTGCTTGAGGCCGTCGACCACGCCTTCCTCAACTGACGGAATATAGTTGCTCGGCACCACGCCGCCCTTGATCTCGTCCGCGAAGGTAAACCCGGTTCCGCGCGGCAGTGGCTTGATGTCGAGCACGACGTCACCAAACTGGCCGTGACCGCCGGATTGTTTCTTATGGCGGCCACGCTGGACGATGGGTTTGCGGATCGTTTCCCGATATCCGACGGTTGGTGGCCGCCGCACAATGGAAACCCCGAAGCGCTCAGCCAAGCGCTCCGTCGCGACGCGCAGGTGCATCTCGCCCTGCCCCCAGACCACGACTTCGTGCGTCTCGGGATTGTGCACGACCACGAGTGAAGGATCTTCTTCGACCAGCTTCTGCAGTGCCTGTCCAAGCTTGACGTCGTCTTTGCGCTCCTTGGCCGAGATCGCAATTGCCAACACCGGCGGCAGCGGCTTCACCTCGGCGATGGCCGCATGCGGCTGCTTCCCCGAGGACAGTGTGTCGCCGGTCCTGGCGCGATCGAGCTTGCCGAGCGCGACGGTGTCACCCCCCATGGCCGGGCCACGCTTCTCCATGTTCTGGCCAACAATCTTGGACACGCCGGAAACGCGTCCAACTTCACCCTCCGCGGAATTGAGCGTTGTGCCGTCGCCGATCTGTCCACACAGAACGCGCACGATCGAGGTCTTGCCGCCATGGCTGCTGTGCGAGGTCTTGAGGACGTAGCCGACCGCCTCGCCATTCGCCTTGAGGCCGAGGCGCTCGGTCGTCTGCGCAATACCGTTGCTCTCATGCCTTAACGCCTTCAACAGGCGCTCGATGCCGTTGGTGCGCGTGGCAGCTCCCATCAGCACCGGACAAATGAGGCCTTCGCGCTGCTCCTTGGCAAGATCATCAAACACCTTGTCGCGGGGCGGCGGAATATCCTCGAGCAACTGCTCCATCAACTCGTCGTCGTGATCGGCGAGCGTCTCCAACATGTTGAAGCGCGCCTCTTTCTCGCGGTCGAGTGAATCGCCCTCCAGAGGGATCACCTCGGAGGGAGCGTGCTCGCGATAGACGTAGGCGCGTTCGAGCGCGAGATCGACAAAACCGACGACAATATCATCCTTCCAAATCGGGATTTGCCGCACCAGCAGCGGGACCCGCGATGCCGGTTGCAACATCTTGATCGCATCAACCACGCGAATGTCGGCCTTGTCGATCTTGTTGAGGAACAGGAAGCGCGGGATCTTCAGGTCCTCGAGCTCGCGCAGGATCAGCTGCAGCTGCGGAATCTTTTTCTCATCGGCCTCGCAGACCACGACCGCCGCGTCCACAGCCGGCAACACCGCCCGGAAGTCGTGGCTGAATTCAACCGAGCCTGGGCAATCGATGAATGTGTAGCTCTCATCCATGAACGTGGTCGTCGCCGCCGACATTTCCACGCTCATGTGGTGCTCGCGCGACTCCTTGCTGGCGTCCCCAACAGTGGTGCCGGCTTCCACGGAACCCATCCGCTGGGTCGCGCCAGTCTGTGCCAAGATCGCCTCGAGCAAGGTGGTCTTGCCGCTTTGGAACGGCCCTACCAGCGCGATACACCGGGGGCCGGAGTTCGATCTCGGCATGTTCGCCTCCACACCTGCGGGCCTTCTTTCGCACGAGGCCCTGTGGTCCCTATGCTTTCAAAGCGAATGGCCATTGGCAAGTGGGGCATTCCCGCGCGAGACCCGCCCCCGGATCGGTTTACCCGGAGCCCAGCGAGAGTTCGCGGTCGGGACGTCTGGTGGCGCACGCACGCACGCCACCGCAAAGGCTTTAGCGCAGGTTGCCGCAGAAGCGCTGGATACGACGGCAGGCTTCTTCCAGCATCGGGGTCGCGGTGGCATAGGAAATCCGGAATGCCGGACCGAGGCCGAACGCAGACCCCTGCACGACGGCTACGCCCTCGGCTTCGAGCAGCTCGGTGACGAAATCCTCATCAGTCTCGAGCACCCGGCCGGATGGCGCCGTCTTGCCGATCGTGCCCTCGCAAAACGGATAAACATAGAATGCACCGTCCGGCTTAGGACACGTCAACCCCTTCGCTTGGTTGAGCATGCCGACCGCGAGGTCGCGCCGCTCCTTGAACACCGCGTTGTGCTTGGCAATGAAATCTTTCGGCCCATCGAGTGCCTCGACAGACGCCCATTGTGCGATCGAGTTCGGATTGGTCGTCGATTGCGACTGCAATGTCGCCATCGCCTTGATCAGGAACTCGGGAGCGCCTGCATATCCGATACGCCAGCCCGTCATGCAGAACGCCTTCGACACGCCGTTGAGCGTAAGGGTGCGTTCGTAAAGCTGCGGCTCGATCTGGGCCGGCGTCACGAACTCGAAGTCATCGTAGACGAGATGCTCATACATATCGTCCGTGAGCATCCAAACGTGCGGATGCCGCAGCAGCACCTCTGTGATGGCCCTGACCTCGGCCGCCGTGTAGGCAGCGCCGGTCGGGTTAGACGGCGAGTTGAAGATCAACCACTTCGTCTTCTTGGTGATCGCCGCTTCCAGCATTTCCGGCTTCATCTTGAAGCCGTCCTCGAGCCGCGTCTTCACCACCACCGGCGTCGCGCCGGCGAGCAACACGATGTCCGGATAGCTCACCCAGTATGGCGCCGGAATAATCACTTCATCGCCCGGGTTGAGCGTCGCCAGCAGGGCATTGAACAAAACTTGCTTGCCGCCGGTGCCGACGATGATCTGGCTCGGCTTGTAGTCGAGCCCATTCTCGCGCTTGAACTTGCGCGCGATCGCGTCCTTGAGCTCGGGAATTCCGTCGACCGCAGTATATTTGGTCTTGCCCGCGCGGATCGCCTTAACGGCTGCTTCCTTGATGTTCTCGGGCGTGTCGAAATCCGGCTCGCCTGCGCCGAGCCCAATCACGTCGCGGCCCGCCGCTTTGAGCGCGCGCGCTTTGTCCGTGACCGCGATAGTCGCGGACGGCTTGATGCGCTGCAGCGATTCGGCGAGGAACGACACGACAGGCTCCTTTGTGCATGGTTGGGTGCGGCGCCACACGGCGCGCCGCCCGTGGTAAAGCGGCAGGAGGGGAACTGCAAGTGTCAAACCCGCGTTGCTCACTTGGATCGCACACAAATGTGAGAAGAAGGAACCTGCGCGATCCAGAGCAAATTTGAAAAGTTCCAACTGCCACGGCCTATCAGCAAGATTGTTGCAATCCATCATGGTTGTTGATGGCGGATCAGTCGCATTGGCGTCGTAATTGGCTGTTGTGGTGAGCGCCTTGGAGGCGCTAGGGTCGTGGCAAGGCCCGCGCATCAACCTCCTCATCCAATCGACGTGGGCCACCGGAGGAACGACAGGACACCGGATGTACACGCTTTACTCCATGCAGCGTTCCGGCAACTGCTACAAAGTGCGCTTGGCGCTCGCGCAACTGCGCATTCCCTACGAGCTTGTTGAAATCGATATCCTCAAAGGCGAGAGCCGCACGCCCGAATTCCTGGCAAAGAATCCGAGCGGGCATGTGCCGCTGCTCGAGGTCGAACCGAACCGCTACCTGCCCGAGTCGAATGCGATCCTGTGGTACCTGGCGGGCGGGACACCGCTTGCGCCAGATGACCGGATTCACCGGGCCGAGGCGCTGCGATGGATGTTCTTCGAGCAGCACAGCCTTGAGCCCAACCTCGGCGCGGCCTGGTTCTGGCTCACCCTGGTGAAGGGCGGCCGCGATCTCCAGGTCCACGCGCTCGAGGACTGGATGGAGCAGGGCTATAGGGCACTCACCGTGATGGAGAATCACGTGCGGCGATTCCCGTTCTTTGCCGCCGACCACTACACGATCGCCGACATTGCGCTCTATGGCTACACGCACATCGCCCACGAGATCGGTTTCGACCTGACGGGCTTTCCTGCCGTGCGCGCCTGGCTCAAGCGCATCGCCGAGCAGCCAGACCACGTCCCTATGGAGTGGCAACCGGCCCGGATGGCAATCGCCGGCTGAAAACACGCCCGCGAGGACAGGGCATGGCCTTAATGGTTAACAGAAGTTAACCACCGTCCACGAAATTGCCGGCTCCCGTCAATGACTTCGCCCCATAGGTGCCGAACGTGCGCCGGTATCGGCCGAGATATTCCGTTAACCTTTTGATTCGCGGAGCTGCAGATGCGCGGGACCCCGTCGGACGTATTCGTAAATGGCCGCCGTTATGAACACCGCGCGCGTTTGTTCATCCAGCTGATTGCGACCGCCGCCCTGGTCCTGTCGATCGCGGTCGCCGTCACCGCCGTCTCGCTTGGTGCCCGTGCGGAGATGTCGGCGATGCAAGTTCGATAGCCGTGGTCCGGTGGTTTCAGAGGCAGTTGTCGCCGACGCCGCCCCGACCGGACGTGCCGCAGGGAATGCGCTTGCCGAGGTCGTCCATGTGCTTCTTGGCATCCACCTGCGCCAGGAAATCAAAAATGGATTTCGGCCGGACTTCGGTGGCCTTGCGAAGATCAGCGATAGCACGGTCGTTTTCGCCGCGCGCCTCATAGATCTCTGCCCGCACGGAATAACCTTCTACGCTTGGCTGCTGAGCGATTCCTCGATCGACGTCCGCGAGCGCGGTCGTCAGATCGTGGTTTCTGAACAAAGTGGAGGCCCGAGCCGCCAGCGCGTGTGCCTCGTCCGGCAGTAAACGCAATGACCGATCGATATCCTCTAAGGCGCGATCTGGGTCTCCCTTGTGCAAGAACGCCCTCCCTCGCAACTCATAAGCGAGTGCGTTCTCGGGAAGTCGCGCGATCACCTCGTTGAATAAGACGATCGCGCGCTCCGGTTCATCCATAACCGTGAAGATGGTCCCTCGTCCCAACATGGCAGACAGATTGTTCGGGTTGGCATCGAGTGCCCTGTCGAAGTCGGTTGTTGCATCTCTGATCCGCCCAAGGGCCAACAGTGCGGAACCTCGCGAAGGAAGTGCATCTGGATCGCGCGGGCTGATCGTTAAAGCGTGATCGAACTCGATCAGTGCCTTTTCAAACTCCGCTTGCTGAACATAGAGAAGACCGCGCCCAACGTAGGCGCCGATGTCGTTTGGGTTAAGTTCAAGCGCGCGGCCGTATTCGGCCAACGCTTTCTCGTCCTCTCCCCTGAGACGGAACACCATCGCACGACCGGCAAGCGGACTTGAATTCTTAGGATCGAGCGCGGAGGCTCGATCGAAATCAGCCAACGCGAAGCCGAATTGCTTTGATCTAGCTAGCACTGATCCCCTGATTAGAAGCCAGTGCATGTTTCGTGGCTCCGCACTGACCAGCTTGCCGAGATCATCCAGGGCCTGGGCCTCTTTGCCCTGCCACATCCGCGCCCAGACGCGCCACTCCAAAGCGATGAACGAATTAGGATCAAGCGCCAGGGCCTGATCGAGCAACAATATCGCGTCGTCGAATTTGTGTTGATTAATGAGTGGCGTGGCCTGTTCGACCAGCTTGGCCACGCCAGGATTTGGTGGAGGAACGGAAGTGCCCGTCCGCACCATCTCTGCCTGTGTTGCAAGCGCAATCCGCCGCTGCTCCTGCGCGAACCTGTTGTCAGGTGCGATCGCCAGGGCTGCGTTAAAATCCGCAAGCGCGCGCGCGTAGTCACCACGGGCGCTAAAGATTTGACCGCGCAAGTTCAGGGTCGCGACATTGCGCGGATCGAGCGCCAGCGCGCGATTGCAATCCGACATGGCGGCATCAAGCTCACCTTTGCGCCGATACGCATCGCCACGATAGTAGAAGCCGTTCCAGAAATTTGGGTTGATGGCGATCGCCCGGTTGTAATCCGGAATCGCTTTATCGAGCGCCCCCATCAGGGCGTAAGCAAAGCCACGGCTTACGAAAAGAGTGGCAATGTCAGGCCGCAAGGTGATGGCTTGGTCAAAATCGGCAATCGCCTGGTCGAATTCGCTCCGCATCGCTCGCAATGTGCCGCGCAACGATAGCACGTCAACGTTCTTCGGATCGATTACGAGGGCGCGATTCGCGTCTGACAGTGCGTCGTCGATGCGCCCCATCTGCCGCAGTACGTCGCCGCGATTGACAAGGGCTAGAACCGAATCCGGATCGACCTTGAGGGCACTCTCGGTATCGGTGAGCGCTTGGTCGTTTTGCCTGCGACGTCGATAGGCGGCCGCGCGATTGATATAGGCCTTCACAATATCTTGCTTCGAGCGCGTGCCTTGATCGATGACCGCGCTACAGCCTGGGAACAGGCGCTCCGCATGGGAGGGGGTATTGCAATCCGCCCAGTCGTCGGCGAACGCTGGAGCTTTCAAGACAAAGCATGCGGCAAGCGCTGCCACGAACCGCACAAATGAGGCGCCGCCAATTCGGCGTAGGATCATCGAGTTACGCATTATTGGCCCTTCCGAGCCCGAGTATCGGGGAAAACTTAGACGTCCCGGTGGCTGTAAACAATTCACGAGTCACGGAACGCGTGTCGCCATAGTGCCGTCACGAAGGGCCGTTACCCGAACTCATTCCATACGAGCAGGAGTCGCCGCCGAGTCCGTGTGAGGGCCTGGACCCGTTCGCCCGGACGCAATGCTACTATTGCTGCGGTATCCGGCCTTCTGCTACGAAGTGTAACGCTACGGATTGTGACATTTCCGGCACATCGAGTTCGCCATGTTCGGTTTTTTTGAACGACTCCTGCACGCCACCGAGGCGCCGGGCCGTCCGGAGCCGCCCGCGCGCCTGCTCGCGTTCTATTGGCACTTTGCGCGCGAAGCGAAGCCGTTGTTCGCCGCGCTGTTCGGCGCCGGCCTCGTGCTCGCCCTGCTCGACTCGCTCATCCCGGTCTTTATCGGCCGCATTGTCGCCCTGATCACGGCCAATCCGCCGGACGTGTTGTTTGAAAAGTTCTGGCCGATGCTGGCGCTGATGGCCTTCGTGCTGCTCGTCGCGCGTCCGGCGGCGCTCATCACGCAGGCGATGCTCGCCAACCAGGCGATCGCCGCGAATGTGTCGAACCGCATCCGCTGGCACAATCACTGGCACGTCGTGCGCCAGTCCTGGGCGTTCTTCCAGAACGACTTTGCCGGCCGCATCGCCACGCGCGTGATGCAGACCGGACCGGCCATCCGCGAGAGCATCGTCGCGATGCTGACCGCGGTCTGGTACATCCTGGTCTACGGCACGAGCGCGCTCATCCTGCTCGCATCGGCCGATCCGTGGCTCTGCCTGCCGGTCATCGTCTGGTTCGTGGGTTACGCGATGATGCTGCGCGTGTTCGTGCCGCGCATGCGCGATCGCTCCAAGGAAATGACCGAAGTCCGCTCGATGCTGACCGGGCGGATCGTCGACAGTTACACCAACATTCTGACGGTCAAGCTGTTCGCCCGCGCGCGCGAAGAGGACGCCTATGTGCGTGACGCGATCGATCAGCACACCGGCAAGTTCCATGTCGCACTGCGACTCAATACGCTGTTCAGCTTCACCTTATCGACGCTCAACGCGCTGCTGGTGACCGGAACCGGCGGCCTTGCGCTGCTCCTTTGGACGCAGGGCAAGGTCGGCGTCGGCACCGTTGCCATGGCGCTGCCGCTCGCTTGGCAAATCGTCAACATCGCCGGCTGGGTCGCCTGGCAGGTGACGGCGATCTTCGAAAACATCGGCGTCGTGCAGGAGGGTATGATCACGATTGCGCGGCCGATCACGCTGACCGACCGCACCGATGCGCCGGCCCTCAAGGTCAGCCGCGGCGAGATCGTGTTCGACGATGTCGAGTTCGGCTATGGCCGCGAAACCGGGGTGATCCAGGGGCTGAAGCTCCGTGTCGCTCCAGGAGAAAAGATCGGCCTGATCGGCCGCTCCGGCGCCGGCAAGTCCACGCTGGTCAACCTGCTGCTGCGCTTCTTCGACCTCGAAGGCGGCCGCATCCTGATCGATGGCCAAGATATTGCCGCAGTCACTCAGGAATCGCTGCGCGCGCATATCTCCATGGTGACCCAGGACACCTCGCTGCTGCATCGCTCGATCCGCGACAATATCCGCTACGGCCGCCCGGATGCGGCCGAGGCGGAAATCGTCGCCGCCGCCAAGCTCGCGCACGCACATGAGTTCATCGGCGATCTCGAGGACTGGCGCGGGCGGCGCGGCTACGACGCGCATGTGGGCGAGCGCGGCGTGAAGCTCTCCGGCGGACAGCGCCAGCGCATCGCCATTGCGCGCGTAATCCTCAAGGATGCCCCCATCCTGGTGCTGGACGAGGCGACATCGGCGCTCGACAGCGAGGTCGAGGGCGCGATTCAGCAGAGCCTCGGCGCCTTGATGACCGGCAAGACCGTGATCGCGATCGCGCACCGGCTCTCGACTATCGCCCGTATGGATCGCCTGATCGTGCTCGACCACGGCCACGTGGTGGAACAGGGCACCCACGCCGAGCTGCTGCGACTGGGGGGACACTACGCCGCCTTGTGGCAGCGCCAATCCGGTGGGTTCATCGACGCCGCCGAAGTGCAGGCCGCGGAGTAGCGTCAGCGCGGCCGCGCTGACTGACATCAAACTGTCATATGCGAGTGGGAGCCATTGGAGGCGGTGCCGCCGAGGCGCACCCATCCATTGGCCACACTGCATGCTCGAGCAAGTGCGCGACATCATCGTTCGCCCATCGACCGAGGAAGACGTCCCGGCGATGATCGCGATCTACACGCATCATATTCAGCGCGGGCTGGGTGAGGTCGACTTCGAGCCTCTCGATCCCAAAGACATCAAGAGCCGGCGCAAGAACATGCTCAAGCACCGGCTGCCGCATCTGGCTGCCGAACGGGACGGCGTCATCGTCGGCTATGCCTACGCGGTGTTGTTTCGCAAGCGCCCGGCCTATCGTTACGCAGTGAAGAACTCGATCTACGTCCACCCCGACCATCTGCACGCCGGCATCGGCCGCAAGCTCATGGCTGCCTTGATCGACGCGTGCACGGAGGCCGGCTACCGGCAAATGATCGCCTATATCGACGCCGCCAACGGCCCCTCGATCAGCCTGCATGAGGCGTTTGGTTTCGAACGCGCCGGCCTGCTTAAGGGCGTGGGCTACAAATACGGGCGCTGGACGGACAGCTTATTGATGCAGCGTGCGCTTGGACCAGGCCAAGCAGAGCCGCCCCCCAACCGCCGAGCACTGCGCCTCTGGGCCGAATGATCGGCCGCGATCACTCCCGCACCACGTAGGTGTAGAACCGGATCGACCCATCTGGCTCGGTCTCCCGATAGACCCCCTGGATCTCCGCCTCGAAGCCCGGGAACAGGTTAGAGCTGCGCTCGAACAGCAACAGATATTCGAGCATCGGCCGCGCGCGCTCATCGAGCCGCTCGCCGGGCACGATGGTGGCGATGCCGGGCGGGTAGACCACGAACAGGGTCGTAGCGATCCGGCCAAACGCCTTCTCCAGCGGAACGTAGTCCACATTGTTGCGCACCATTTGCCGCACCGCCTCGTGCGGCGGCATGGCGAGCGTCGGCAGGTGCTCCGGCGCGAACTGGGCCCGCTGCAAGGTGCTGGTGGCATTGAGACGGAAGAAGCTGTGCATCTCGGCACACAGGTCGCGCAATCTCAGCCCGGCGTAGCGGGCGGCGCGCTTGCGCACGAAACCAGTGATCACATCTTCGAGTCGCGCATTGGCATCGTGCAGTTTCTTGAACGCAACGAGCGCGCTCAACAGCGTACCGGCCTTGCTCGACTCGACCCCGGGCGTGACCAGAAACAAGATCGAGTTGAGATCATTCTTCTCCGGCACGATTTCATTCTCGCGCAAGTACTCGGCAACGATCGGCGCCGGAATGCCGAAATCGCTGTACGTCCCTGCCACGCGATCGAACCCGGGTGTGAGCACGGTCAGCTTGTTGGGATCAGTCATCGCATAGCCCGGCGCAACATGAGTGAAACCGTGCCAAGCCGCACCTGGAGCGAGCTCCCAGTAGCGCGGGTGCGAGGCAAGCTCATCCGTCGATACGTGCTCCCATGCGACTTCGTTTGTGCCGCCGTTGCCGTCCGACACGGTCACGCGATCGGGCACGAACGCTTCGAAGAACCAGCGGCGCGTAGGATCCTGCTCCTTATCCTCGAACTCGCGGCGGATCGCGCGCAGCTTCTTGCGCAGCTCGATGCCGAGCCGGATCGTGTCGTCCCACAACACCTCGCCCGAGCGGCCCTTCATCATCTGGGCGCCGACATCGAGTGACGCGAACAGCGGGTAGAACGGCGACGTCGAGGCATGCAGCATGAAGAATTCGTTGAAACGGCGATGTTCGATGCGCCTGCGTTGACCCTTGATGTGCCGATCCTTGACGTGGATCTGCGAGGCTTGTGAAAAGCTCGCGAGCTGCTTGTGGGTAGACTGGGTGGCAATGATGCCGGGGTCGTCGGCCGTCAGGCCTTCGAGGCTCATGGAGAAACGGCCGGCATAGATTGGGTGGAACTTCATGAAGCCAGCCCAGGCCTCGTCGAACAGAATGTAATCGCATAGGTGACCAATCCTTTTGACGATCATCTGCGCGTCGTAGATCGTGCCGTCATAGGTGCAGAGCTCGACCACGGCGGCGCGGAACGGCCGCTCGCGACGCCAGGCCTCCTTGTCCTCCACGAGCGGGTGATTGCGAATCTTCTCACGGATCGCGGTCTCATCCAGCGCTTCGTGGAACATCGGGCC
>JAFAXD010000525.1 GCA_019241285.1 Xanthobacteraceae bacterium
CACGAGCAGGTGCACAAGCATTACGGGGTCGACCCCATCTGGTATTAGCCCCGGAATGATCGGCTCCCGATGCAAGTTTCGGCGAGCGCTGGGGCGGGTCCGAAACCAATCAAAAAAACCGCGGCGACCCGAACTCGCAATGTGTGATCGTCCAGAACCCAGTCCTCGCATGCGCGGCTCGGTGATCGGACCACCCCCTTATATTCTTTTTAGTTGTCGGCCCGACGTGTAGGCAACTATTGCAGTGCACCACGTATTTTGAAAACGCGGAAAGTGACCAGGGGGCGGTTTGGCTGATCGTCGTCGCAATTGGGTCGTCGTTGCGGGCCTTGTCCGCGATGAGGCGATTTTCGCGCGTCAGTTGGAGGTGTTGGTCGACTGGCGCAAGAAGCAGCTGACCGAAGGCATTGTTTACAGCACCTGGACCAATGAGCTTTCCAAATATCCCGATATCGCCAGGTTTCTCGCTAAACAGGATATTGCGCTCGTCGAGATCGCCGAACCCACCCTGCAGCTTGAGGGCCACATCCTCCATCAAATGACGTCGCTGCATTATGGTTTGCAGCTCGTTCCTGATCAGGCGTACGTCTTCCGTACCCGCCCGGACATGCGGCTGACCCAGGAAATGCAGGACTTCCTGCGCAACGAGCCGTCATTGGCACTCGGTGCGCCGGACGATTGGCCGGAGATTTTCGAGGAGCGCCTCGTCGTTCTTGCAGGTTCGCTACTGACGCCCTTCTACATCAACGACATGATCTTTTACGGGCGCAAGAAAGACGTGAACAAACTGGTCAGCTTCGATGTGGCTTGCGAAGTGATTTATGCCAATATGGCCGCGGAGCAGTTCTTTTTCGCGCCTTCGTTCTATCGTGCGTTGCCGATTTTCCGTTCATTCTTTCAGTTGAGCGCGCCATATTCGTACGACGACCGCGACTGGGCGCGGCGCTTTATCGTCCAGCACATGGCTTCCGATTTTTTCCTTCAGGTCTGGCTCACTTACCTGATTTGCCTGGATCGATATTTTCGCATCAGCTTTGACGAACGGACCCGGGACCGAGCCGAAACTGAACATGCCTCGCTCCGCGACCTCTCGCTGGGCAACCTCCTGTTTCGCAATAAGGCTGTTCCGTTCCTGAGCTTCCACCCGGCCACGCATCTGCCTATGCTCGAAACGGAGACCTTCGTTTCAGCCATCCTCAATGACGTGTTCCGACATGATGCGTACGCGACACGTATCAACAAGCTGCTGCCGACGCTGCGAGAGTGGTCGTTTCAGGAAAGCTGGCCCGCGAATGCTCTCTTGGTCAGCGACGACGTGCGGAAATTCGCAATGGTCGTCGAGGGGTTGGGGCAACGGCGCTCGCGCATCGACGAGCTAGACGACACGAGTAAACGCCGATTTCGCGTTCGCTCGAGCGGTCATCGTTGGCGCCTGATAGGTAGCGGTGACACGGTGCAGACCATGACTACCGAGATCAACCAGTTGCGGCGCACCAATGAAGCTCTGCGTGAGGAGATCCTTGCCAAGGATGCTGAGATCGCCCGGTTGAAGCGCTGATGCTGGGCTAGGGCGCGGGGGCCCAGCCCCCTTTCCAAGGGCTGACTGTGACCCAATATTAGCGACGTCCAATGCGTGGCCCATAATGGCCTTCTGGGAGGTTATTCATGATCCGGTTCGGTCGCGTCCTGGCGACGCTCGGCGCCGCGACGATCGCACTCGCGCTTGTTGCCGGCACGGCTGATGCCCGTATCGGAGGTGGCAGCAGCTTCGGAAGCCGTGGAACGCGTACGTTTTCCACCCCGGCGCCGACGCAAACCGCACCATCCATGTCGCCGCTGCAGCGCTCGGTCACCCAGCCTTCGGCTCCGGGGGCCGGTTATGCGCGCCCGGGCGGCGGCTTCTTCAACCGCGGTCTGTTTGGCGGCGGTCTGCTGGGCGGGCTCGCGGCCGGGTTCCTGGGTGCGGGCCTCTTCGGCCTCCTATTCGGGAGTGGGTTTTTCGGTGGGCTCGGCGGTTTTGCCTCACTGCTCGGTCTGCTGGTCCAGATTGTGCTCGTCTTGATTGTGGCGCGGTTGGTCTGGGGTTGGTGGCAGAGGCGCCAGCAGCCGGCCTTTGCCGGGCCCGGCTACGGCCGGCAGTCGGTGCTGCGCGACATCGGCACCAATCTCGGCGGCGGGAGTGGCACTGCCGCGCGGCCTTCCGGGCCGCCTGACCAGGTCGGCATCGCGCCGGCCGACTACGATGCCTTTGAACGGCTGCTGGGGGAAACGCAGGCGGCGTACAACAACGAGGACCTGAGTGCCCTGCGCGCGCGGGTAACACCGGAGATGCTGTCGTATTTCGCCGAGGACCTTGCGCGCAATACCAGCCGAGGCGTCGTCAACCGGATCTCGGACGTCAAGCTGTTGCAAGGTGACCTCGCCGAGGCCTGGCGCGAGGGAAGCACCGATTACGCGACCGTCGCGATGAAGTTCTCACTCACCGACCAGATGTTGGATCGCGCGACGGGCCGTGTGGTTGAGGGCAGTGCTCAGCCTCAGGTCGCAACGGAGGTGTGGACGTTCCGGCGCGAGCATGGCGGGAATTGGTTGCTTTCAGCAATTCAGCAGGCCTGATCAGCGCTGCAACTTGTTGCTGGTGGTGCCTCCGGCGCCACCGCCGTCATGGGTCTCCGTATCCGCCGGCCGTCGGGGTCTGGATGATGATTGCTTCGCCGGGCGCGAGCACCGTTGCATCGCAGCCCGCGCGGCGCTCCAGATGCCCATCAGCGCGGCGAACCCAGTTCTCGCCGATCTGACCAGGTTCTCCGCCAGCGAGGCCGAACGGGCGCACCCGCCGGTGGCCCGACAAAATCGTGCAGTCCATGCGCTCCAGAAAACGGATCGTGCGTTTGATGCCATCGCCGGCGTTCCAGCGGCCGCGCCCACCTGATCCCGCTCGAATGTGGAAATCTTCAAGGACGACCGGATAACGGAACTCGAGGATCTCCGGGTCGGTGAGGCGGGTGTTGGTCATATGGGTGTGGACTGCATCCGTTCCGGGAAATCCCGGACCTGCCGGTGAACCCGAGCAGATCGTCTCGTAATACTGATAGCGATCATTGCCGAAATTGAGATTGTTCATCGTGCCCTGAGCTGCCGCGAGCGCGCCGAGTGCGCCGAACAGGCAGTTCGTCACGGCCTGCGACGTCTCCACATTGCCGGCCACCACCGCGGATGGATATTCGGGCGAGAGCAGGGATTGTTTGGGGATGATGATGTTGATCGGCCGCAGGCAGCCCGCGTTCATCGGGATCTCATCATCGACCATGACGCGGAACACGTAGAGCACCGCCGCGCGCGTGACTGGCTCGGGCGCATTAAAGTTGGTCGGCTGCTGCGGCGAGGTGCCGGTGAAGTCGACGGTGGCCTCGCGCTTGCGCCTATCGACCGTGATTTTCACTTTGATCACAGTGCCCTGGTCCATCTCGTAGGAAAATTCGGAATCATGCAGCGCGTCGATCACGCGTCGCACGCTCTCGGCCGCGTTGTCCTGAACGTGTTGCATGTAGGCGTGCACGACCGGCAACGTGAACTGCGTCACCATTCGCCGCAGCTCCTGCACTCCTTTCTCGTTGGCCGCGATCTGCGCCTTCAGGTCAGCGATATTCTGGCGTGGGTTGCGCGCCGGATAGCGCGCGCCGGTGAGCAGGTCGTGCAGTTCGCGCTCACGGAAGCGGCCCGCCTCCACGAGCTTGAAGTTGTCGATATAGATCCCTTCCTCTTCGATCGTGATTGCATTGGGTGACATCGATCCGGGCGAAATGCCGCCGACGTCCGCGTGATGGCCTCGGCTTGCGACCCAGAACAGAAGCTCGCGCCCGGCGTCGTCGAACACCGGCGTGCACACGGTGATGTCGGGTAGATGCGTGCCGCCGTTGTACGGCGCATTGATCGCATAGACGTCACCCGGTGCAATTGCACCCTTGTTTTCCCGGATGACGGTTTCTACCGCTCGATCCATGGAGCCGAGATGGACCGGCATATGCGGTGCATTGGCGACGAGCGTGCCGTCAGCCGCGAACACCGCGCATGAAAAGTCGAGCCGTTCCTTGATGTTGACCGAGTAGGCGGTGTTCTGCAGCGAAACCCCCATCTGCTCGGCGATCGACATGAACAGGTTGTTGAACACCTCGAGCATCACCGGGTCGGCTTGCGTCCCAATGGCGCGGGTGCGCTCGAGCGGTACCACGCGCGCGAGCACCAGGTGGTTCTTGTCGGTGATTTCGGCGCACCATCCGGATTCGACCACCACTGTTTGATGTGGTTCGATAATGATGCCGGGCCCTTCGATGCGGTGGCCGGGCGCGAGTTGCTGTCGCAGAAAGACAGCGGCCTCGTGCCAGGTTCCGCCGGAATAGAAACGTGTTCGTCGTGCCGGCGATGGCAACACTGCCGCAGTTGCGGCACGCGTCGGCTCTTCGAATTTCGCGCCGGCGCCGATTGCCTCCACAGAGACAGCTTCAACGACCAATGTCTTGCTTTGGTCCACGAAACCAAACCGTGCCTGGTGGGCGCGCTCGAACGCGGCCTTCATCACCTCCGGCGTGTCGGCGTCCACGATCAGCGCCGTGTCGGTTCCGGCGTAGCGAATATGCGCACGTACCTTCACAGTGATGTCCGCGGGCGTTACGCCCTGCCGGATCAACTCGGCCTGCGCGTCGGCGCCAAGCTTGGCGCCGGTTTGTTTGATGTGCTCGACGGCTGCCGCCCCGAAATCCTCTTCCAAGGCTTGCTCGCGGGTAGCGCGGACGTTCGCGAGTCCCATTCCATACGCAGACAGCAACGAGGAAAACGGGTGGATCAGCACTTTGGTCATTCCGAGGGCATCGGCAACAAGACAAGCGTGCTGGCCGCCGGCGCCGCCGAAGCAGTTGAGCGCGTAACGCGTGACATCGTAGCCGCGCTGCACCGATATTTTCTTGATCGCGTTCGCCATGTTTTCGACCGCGATGTGGATGAAACCGTCCGCGACCTGCTCTGGCGTCCGGCCATCCGCGATTTTCTGGGCAAGCGTCGTGAATTGCTGGCGCACCGAGTCCGCATCGAGTGGAAGGTTCTGTTGGGGACCAAAAATCATTGGAAAAAATTCAGGGAGCAACTTCCCCAGCATGACGTTGGCATCGGTTACGGCCAGCGGGCCGCCGCGGCGGTAGCAGGCCGGCCCCGGATTGGCTCCGGCACTGTCAGGACCAACGCGAAAACGTGCACCGTCGAAATGCAGGATCGAGCCGCCGCCAGCCGCGACAGTATGAATCAGCATCATCGGCGCGCGCATGCGCACCCCGGCAACCTCGGTCTCGAACGCGCGCTCGTACTCGCCGTCGAAATGCGACACATCGGTTGAGGTGCCGCCCATATCGAAGCCGATCAGGTGTTCGAATCCGGCAGCGCGCCCGGTTTCCGCCATCCCCACCACGCCCCCGGCTGGACCGGACAGGATTGCGTCCTTGCCCTGGAACAAATCGGCTGCCGTGAGCCCGCCAGACGACATCATGAACATCAAGCGGACGGCGTCATTGCCCGATGCCAGTTCTCCCGAAACCCGCGCCACGTAGCTGCGCAGGATCGGTGACAGATAGGCGTCAACCACGGTGGTATCGCCGCGACCGACAAGTTTGATCAGCGGCGAGACCTCGTGGCTCACGGAGACCTGCGCAAAGCCGAGTTCGCGGACCAGCGCCGCCACTTGCTGCTCATGCGCCGGGAAGCGGTAGGCATGCATGAAGACGATCGCGACCGCGGTGATTCCGTCCTCGCGTGCGCGGATGAGCTGCGGACGGATGGCCTCAGGCTCGGGTGCCTGCTCAACGGTGCCGTCGGCGCGCACGCGTTCATCGACCTCGATCACGCGCTCGAACAAGACCTGGGGCTTGACGATGTGGCGTGCGAAGATTTTCGGCCGGGCCTGATAGCCAATGCGCAATGCGTCACGAAACCCGCGCGTCGTCACCAGCAACGTCCGCGCGCCGGTTCGCTCGAGCAGCGCATTGGTCGCGACTGTCGTGCCCATCTTGATGGCGCCGACGCGATTTGCAGGGATCGGGTCAGAGGCTGACAAACCGAAGAGGTCACGAATGCCCTGCACGGCGGCATCGCAATAGGCCTCGGGATTTTCCGACAGCAGCTTGTGGGAGACCAATGCGCCGTCAGGTCTGCGGCCGATCACGTCCGTGAAGGTGCCCCCGCGATCGATCCAGAAATCCCAAACGCCAGCGTCCATCAGCGCACTGCCACCACATTGGTGGGGCCCGGCAAGTATCCCTGCCGGGCCCCAGAGGCATCAGCCGGCCTGTAAGCCGGGTTCTGTATGGCGCGGTTGCCCGCGCGTGACGACCATTCATCTGCGACGCCGGTTGCCCGGCGCCTCAAGCAACCTACCCGGACGGCCGGATCCGGACATCGATCCCGAGTGCCCGCGCGAGCGGGTCTCGCGCCGTCCCTATTCGGTCTTGCTCCCGGTGGGGTTTACCATGCCGCCGCCGTCGCCGGCAGCGCGGTGCGCTCTTACCGCACCGTTTCACCCTTGCCGCGGCAATACGCAACGCACCGCGGCGGTCTAAGTCTCTGTGGCACTTTCCCTGGGCGTGAACCCGCCGGACGTTATCCGGCACCGTATGTCCGTGGAGCCCGGACTTTCCTCCCACACCGCCTTTCGGCACTGGTGTGAGCGGCCGTCCGGCCGACTGACGCCGTTAGACATGGCGCCGAGACGCGACGGGGTCAAGCGATTGGCGTTAGCGATCAGGCCACCAAGGCGCGCGCCGCGAGCAGGCGCTTGAGGGTCTCATAGGTGGAGTAGTCGACGATGCCGTCGACGCGGGCCGGCCGGAAGTGCCGCTGGAAGGCGGTGACCACCTCACGCGTAGCCTGATCGTAAATCCCGGTCGTCGGCAGGCCATAGCCGAAGGTGCTGAACTCCTCCTGTAGCTTGGCGACAATCTCGCCGTGGTCGCCAGGATCAAGCTCGGGCCCAGGCATAATGGCGGTTGGCTCGACCCAGATGCCCACGCCGGCATCGGCGAGTTTCGCCCAAGGGAATTTCTCGCCTGGATCGGGCTTGCGTGCCGGCGCGACGTCGGAATGCGCGAGCACGCGCCCGGGTGAAATGCGGCGCCGGGTCAGGATATCGCGGCAGAGGGCAATGACGGCCTCGATCTGGACATCAGGGAAGTCCGGATAGCCGAGATCGTGCCCCGGGTTGGCGATCTCGATACCGATCGAGCGCGAGTTGATGTCCGTCTCACCTTCCCAGGACGATATGCCGGCGTGCCAGGCGCGCTCCGTCTCGGGGACAAGTTGATAAATTTCGCCGTTTTCCATCACGACGTAATGTGAGGACACGCGCGCCTCCGTGTCGCACAAGCGTTTGAGCGCGGCCTGCGACGAACTCATGCCCGTGTAGTGCAGCAGGATCATATCGGGTGCGGTCGCGCGTGCGTCGTGATTGGGCGACACAAGCACATGGCGCACGAGCGCGGAGTCGGGGGGAAAATCAGACATGCGCGCAAGATAGCAAGCGCAGCGAACAGGTCCAGGCGATGTATCGCGGGCGCAGCGCAGCACGAAGTGATGCGCTGCAGACCCGGGATCGCGACGAATGCAGCCGCTTGGGACGGTCCCGGATCAGCGGTGCACCGCTGCGCGCTGCACCGCGTCCGGGACATGTATCCAGCGCTACAGCGCCAGCAGTTTCTTGTCGGCGAGACCTTGGAGGAGCTGCGTGACATCCGTTTCGATGCGCTCGCGCGGCGCCTCAAAGGTGCGGGCGAGATCGTCGACGATCTGCGCGACCGTTGCTTCTCCGGTGCAGCGCTTGAGGATTTCCACCGCGATCGCGTCGGCTTTGAAAACGCGCTCAGGGGCGAGCAGCACATACCCGCCTTGCGCTTCATTGTGGACGAGGCGCACGCCGCGCGGCAGATGCGGGCGCGCGTCCGGCGACACCGAAGCAGGTTGGGGCGCGTCGCTCATGCATCCTCCGGCTTCGGCGTGAACGCGCCGGGCGGCACATGCCGCGGCGCGACGTAGGCGTGATGGAGCGCATCCAGCATGGACCACAGCACGCTGCACTTGAATTCGAGCGCCGCCAGCACGGCCTGCTGGTCAGCCGGTGTGCGTGCGTGCTGCTTCACATAAGTAAGCGCAAAATCTGCGTCGCGCGCCGCCTGCGGTGGTCGCTTTTCGAAGTACGCGAGTGTCTCGCGGGTGGCGAAGGCGTAGTTGGCGAGCATGCCTTGCACCCGCTCGCTGATGATGTCGGGCGAGAACAATTCCGTCAGGGATGATGCGATTGCTTCAAGCAGACTGCGCTCGGCGACGAAATGCACATAGGCATCGACCGCAAAGCGGGTGCCCGCAAGCAGCCCTCTGGTTGAGGTTACGTAGTCGCGCTCAAGGCCCAGTCCGTCCGTGAGTCTGAGCCAACGCGCAATCCCGCCATCGCCTTCCGCATTGCCATCGTGATCGACGAGACGCGAACGCCATTCCCGACGGACGGCCGGATCTTCGCAGCGACCGATCAGGCGTGCATCCTTGATGGGGATCATGGCCTGATAATAGTAGCGGTTGAGGGCCCAGGCCTGCACCTGACCCTTGCTGCATTTGCCGTCGTGCAGCAAGCGATGAAACGGATGCAGGCGATGGTAACGCTCAGCGCCGATCTGGCGCAGCTTGGCCTCGAGTTCCTGAGGCGTCAACAACACGGTCACAGCTTGATCTCCATCCCGTCTTCGGCGACGTCCCAGCCGGCTTGGTTGACCCGGGCGCGCTCCGGCGAATCCTCGATCAGTATCGGATTGGTGTTGTTGATGTGAATGAACAGGCGTCGTGCCGACAACCCGTCGAGGGCGGCGAGCGTACCGTCGGCTCCCTCAATCGGCATATGCCCCATCCGGCGGCCGGACTTCTCGCCGGTGCCGCTGCGCAGCATCTCATCGTCATGATACAGTGTCCCGTCAAACAAGACGACGTTCGCGGACGCCAATCTATTCTTGACGCCTGGTGGGATGCCAGCGGCGCCGGGAACGAAGGCGAGCCGCGCATCGCCGGCGCGTAGCTCCACGCCGACGTTGACCGTTGCTTCGCTCGCCTCACTTCCCTCGAGATAGAGCGGCACCTTACCGGGCACCGTGAACAACTCGGCCTCGATGCCGGTGACTGGAGTAAAGCGCTCCCCAGGCACTACGGCGTGCCGACTCACCACGTCGGGAGCGAGCGCCGTGAACATGGGATTGGCAGCGACAAATGCGTGCGTAGCTGCCGTCGCAAAAAGACGAAATGATTGCCGCTCGCGCAGCGTCAACAGGCCCGCAACCTGATCGATCTCGCCACCCGTCAGGATAACGGCCGCGATCGGGCTGTCGCGCAAGCCGCCGCGTGGATGCAACGCCGAGGTTGCCGCGATCTGCGCTCGGAGGTCCGGCGATGCGTTGATGAGCACCCATTGCTCGCCGTCTGCGGACACCGCGATGCTCGCTTGGCTGCGTGGCTTGACGCGTGGATCACCCGCCCACGCCAAACTGCAGACTGGGCAGCGACAATTCCATTGCGGGAAACCGCCGCCTGCCGCCGAGCCAAGAACGACGGCAATCAGGCTCATCTAATTGAAGAGATTGGTCGGGATCAGAACTCGGCCGGCAGGTAGCCGTTGATCTCGAGGCCGACGCAGATTTCGACGAGGGTCGGCGTGGTCCAGGCCATGATCGTTTCCTCAGATATCCGAGGAGCGGTATTCCGCTCCATCGCTTGGTTGTTGACGCATCACGCTAACACTTTAGGCCGCGCGGCGGAAGGCTGGCCAACGCATTTGGGCAAGACGCAGTGATCACGAACGCATGACCGTATCCGGCCTTCACGGCCGTGTTGCCAGGTAGTGCGAGAGCGCCTGCAAATCCGCGTCGCTCAATTCGAAGGTGGCGTCCGCCATGGAGGCGACGCCGGAGCCAACCCGCTTGCCTGACTTGAAATCGCGTAGTGCCTTGAGCAAGACATCCTCGCGTTGCCCGGACAGGCGTGCCGCGGCGCGGAAGCCATTCAGGTCGTCCGCATGGCATGAGCGGCAACGATGCAGTGCCGCAAGCTTTTCGCCGGCTTGGCTAAGCCCATCAGGCAGTATCGTCGGTTTGGGCGATGGCAGCGACGCATAGAAGGCGCCCAGGTTGCGAATATCGTCGTTGCTGAGCGCTTGCGCGATCGGCCCCATCACCTCGTCTTTCCGGGCCCCGGAACGAAAATAGACGAGTTGCCACTGCACGAATTCATCAGGCTGGCCGGCAAGTGACGGTGTGAGCGGAGCTTCCGATATGCCGTCCGCTCCGTGGCAACCCGCGCACCCAGCTGCCAAATCTTGGCCCGCCTGCAGATCGGCAGGCGAGCCTGGTTCGGTTCCAACAAAGAAGGCGCTCGCGCTGACCGCGATCAGCAAGAGACGCATGCTCGATAGCATCGCGCGGAGCACGCGTCGTCCTGCCTACTTGCTGTAGCTGATCCGGTAAATCGCGCCGGTGAAATCGTCGGCAACCAGGAGCGAGCCATCCTTGGCCTCCAGGACGTCGTTCGGGCGGCCGCGATATTTGCCGTCTTCGCCGATCCAGCCGGTGGCAAATTCGGTCTGCTTGACGGTCTTGCCATCCGGATCGGTCGTCACGCGCACCAGCCGCGCGCCTTGGAATTGGTGACGGTTCCAGGAGCCATGCTCGGTCAATATGATATTGTTCTTGTAGTCAGCCGGGAATTGATCGCCGGTGTAGAACTTCATGCCGAGCGGCGCCATGTGGGCTCCGAGCTTGAGTGCCGGAGGGGAAAACTCCGAGCACTTGTGACCCATGGCGAATTTCGGGTCCGGGATATCGCCCTGGTGGCAATAGGGGTATCCGAAATGCTCGCCAATTTTGGTGATGTGGTTGAGCTTGTCGCTCGGTACGTCATCGCCGAGCCAGTCCCGCGCATTCTCGGTAAACCAATAGTCGCCGGTGCGTGGATCAACGTCACCGCCGACGCTGTTGCGGACACCGAGCGCCACGATCTCCGCAAGTCCGTTGCCAGGATTGACGCGCCTGATCTGAGAGGTCGAGGTCGGCGGGAGGCACTCGTTGCACGGCGGTCCAAACGGCACGTAGAGCCAGCCATCCTTGTCGAACGCCAGATATTTCCAGCCATGCGGCGGATAGGGCGGCATGTCGTCGTAGACGACTTTCGGCTCCGGCAGCTCGTCGGGGTTGGCTTCAGGATTATCGTACTTGTAGATCTTATCGATGTCGGCGACGTAGAGAGCACCGTCGCGGTATGCGATGCCGGTTGGCATCTTCATGCCCTTGGCGATGGTCTTGACCGTCCGCTGACCTCCGTCATCTTTGATTGCGTACACGTTGGTTGCCAGGAACGAGCCGACGTAGAGGGTGCCGTCCTTGCCCCAGGCCATCTGTCGGGCCTCCGGAACTCCACTGGCCCACAACTCGATCTTGAAGCCTGGCGGCAGCTTGATCTTCTGCAGAGTTGCTTTGATCTCGTCATCGGTAAAGCCGGTTGGCGGTGGGAGCGTGTTGAGGACGTGGGTACCTTTTTGCTCCTGAGTCTCGTCGCCCATGAACCAGTCGTCTGGCGGATGCAGCCAGAAGTCTTTCTTGCTGGAATCGTAGGATTTGAGTTCTTCACTGCGCGTGTCTGTCGCGACCAACAGCGCGGCGCCGGCGACCGCAATGGCCAGCATCGTCGCAGCACCGGATTTCAGGGTTGCTGACAACGTCATCTCATCCTCCCTTGAACCGAGACGTGTTGGATCACGTCTCGAATTGGAACGGATGATAGCGGCTTTGTGGATCGCTCACCAGCCTCGCTACCGGCGTTTTCTTTGCGCGCGACGAACCAAATAATCGAAGTTGATCGCGAATTGTTCGGGACGGCCGATATCGTGTTGAAGTTGGGCGATGTCGCGCGCGGGAAATTCCGGCCCCGGATTGCCGGCCGCCTCCACAATCATCTGAATCTGTGCGGCGTTCTCGAGCATCAGTGCCGATATCACGACCTCCTCGATGCTCGGTCCGGCAACCACGATGCCGTGATTCTTGAGGAGGACGCCGCGCCCTCCGCCTAGCGCCTGCGCCACTCTGATACCCATTTCGGACGTGCGGATCAGGTTGATGGTGTCGTCGTACGTGCCGAGCGAATTATAGAACAGCGCGCTCGGCTGACTGAAGCATTTCAGTGGGCTGCCGCTCGCCGACAGGGCAATCGCATAGGGCGGGTGCGTGTGCAGCACACAGTGCACATCCGGACGCGCCTTGTAGACCTCGGAATGGATATAGACCTCGCTGTGCCGGCGTGCCGTCCCGGCGACGACATTGCCGGCGAGGTCGATGGTCAGGATATTGGCGAGGGTGATCTCGTCGAGCCCGACGCTGTGCGGCTTCATGAAAAAATGGCCGGAATCATCGGGCAGTCGCAACGAAATGTGCCCGCGCGTGAAGTCGTCCTGGCCTTCATCGACCAGAACCTGTCCGGCGAGGATCAGCTTTTTCTTGGCGTCGTCATGCGTCATGATTGGGGTCCGATACTGGCAAAGCGTACCGGCTGGAGTTCGGCTGCAAGCCGACAACAGCCCGGACGTCCGGGAGGAATGGCCGTAGCATGCCTCAAATCGACAGACATCTCGGTGGCCAGGTTTTCTGAACACCAAACGCTGCCGCCGGCCGCGCGGGAAGCCTCGACCGCCACCGCGATCGCGCTAGCCGGCGTCGAGAAATGGTACGAGACTAACGACGGTCCCGTTCACGCGCTCGCTCCGGTCGACATCGCGGTCCGCTCGGGCGAGATGATGGTCCTGCTGGGTCCCTCGGGCTGCGGCAAGACCACGCTGCTGCGGATGATCGGCGGCCTGATCCGACCGAGTAGCGGCGCGATTGAGATCGCCGGGCGCCCGCTCTGGCAGAATGGCGCGCGGCAAGGCGAAGCCGTTGCCGACCTCGGCATGGTGTTTCAGGACGCCAACCTGTTTCCCTGGCTCACGATCGAAGACAACATCACCTTGCCCTTGGCATTGCGCAAAGCCCCGCGGCCGGCCCGGCGCGCAAAGGCGCGGGATTTGATGCAACTCGTCGGCATAGCGGGTTTTGAGAAGCGCTGGCCGCGCGAGCTCTCGGGCGGAATGCGCCAGCGCGCCGCAATCGCGCGCGCCTTGTCCTACGACCCGGACATTTTGCTGCTGGACGAGCCGTTCGGCGCTCTCGACGCGATGACCCGGGACGCTATGAACCTGGAATTGCAGCGCATCTGGGGCGAGACCGGCAAGACGATCCTGCTCGTCACGCATTCCATCAACGAAGCCGTGTTTTTGGCCGATCGCGTGGTTCTGCTGTCGCCGCGACCGGGACGTATCGACACCGTCATTGACGTGGGATTTGCCAGACCACGGTCGCTTGAAGTTCAAGCGACGCCAGAATTCCAACAGATCGTGGTTGCGCTGCGACGGCGGCTGACGGAGATCGCGTGAGATGACACTCGTGGATACCGCGCGCCCGACAGCGAAGCGGTTTGATCGACGCAGCCTCTTACCCTGGATCACGACCCCACTGCTCGTCGCGCTCCTTATTTGGCTCTGGCAGGCCTATGTTCGCGGCTCGCACATCTCGGCGTTCATTCTTCCGTCGCCCGAGGCTGTGTGGTCTGCCTGGCTCGATTTGCTCGCGTCGCCTCGCGCCTGGGAGCATGCCGCGACCACTGTCTACGAGACTGTAATCGGGTTTGCCTGGGGGCTTGTCATTGGCGTCGGGCTTGGCGTGCTGATCGGCCGTATCGCTTGGCTGGAAAAGACCCTCAACCCGTTCATCGTCGCCATTCAGGTTGTGCCGAAGGTCGCGTTCGTGCCGCTGTTTGTGGTCTGGTTCGGCTTCGGGGTGACCAGCAAGGTCATCGTATCGGCGGTGCTCGCCTTCTTCCCGATTCTGACCAACACGGTTCTGGGCGTGAAATCGGTCGATATCGGGCATCGCGACGTGATGACCAGCCTGAACGCCTCGCGGTTCGCCGTGTTCCGTCGCCTCGAGTTGCCGAGCTCGCTGCCCTACATCATCACCGGAATGGAAGTGGGCATCGTACTGGCGCTGATCGGCGCGATCGTCGGGGAATATCTCGGCGGCAATAGCGGGCTTGGTTACTTGCTCATCGCGCGCATGAACGCCTTCGAGACCGACGGCTTGTTCGCCGTGATGCTGCAGATGACCATTCTTGGGTTCATCTTCTATTTCGGCATCGGGCTTCTGCGCCGGTTGCTGATCCCGTGGCATTCCTCGGCCGGGCTCGAGCGCGAGCCATGATCGCTCCGCATTAGATCGGTCACCAGCTCTGCGTCTCCTCCGCTCGCATCCTGCGCGAGGCGCATGCTAAGGGTGTTGAAACAACGCTCATCCGTAGAACGGAGCGTGATCATGGTTGAGGAAACGCCGACCCGTCGCCGGGTACTCGCCGGCGCTGCGACTGCAACAGGCGCGGTCGCTTGCCCGGCGCTGATGCGACAGGCCGTGGCGGCCGAGAAGCTCGTGTTCATGACGCCGTTCGGCATCAGCATCGATTTTCTCGAAATGGAGAATGCGGTTTCGGGTGGATTTTGGGCCAAGCAGGGTTTGGATGCATCCGTTGTCGGTGCCCCCGGAACCTCGGTGGCGCTGTCGCAGGTCATCTCCGGGCAAGCGCAGTTCGGTATGTGCTCGGGAATGGACTACATGCGCGCGGTCGCTACCAAAGGGGCGCCGTTGATCGCCGTGGCGACCATCAATCAGCGACCGATCTTTTCGGTGGTAAGCTTGAAAGACAAACCCGTTCGCAACGGGCAGGATTTCGCCGGGAAAACCATCGGCATCCTGTCGTTCGGCGGCACCACCGACACCTACGTGGATTTGATTGCCGGCCGCTCCGGCATCAAGCGCAGCGACCTCAAGGTCGTCGTCGCCGGCAACAGCCCGGGCGAGGTCGAGCTGATCCGGCAGGGCCGGATCGATTGTTTTGTCTGCACCTTCGCGGTCTTGTTCGAGCTACAGCGGCAAAACGCGCCGATCGAAGCCTGGGGTGTTGATCGCTATGCGCCGTCACCGGGCCAAGTCTATTGGACGCGCCGTGATCTCGTCAGCAAGCAACCTGACTATGTGCTCCGCGTGCTGCGCGGATTGAGGGGTTCCGTTGACGAGATCATCGCGGGCCCGATCGAACCGATCGTCGTGCGCGTCGCCAGGGATTTCGAACTGCCCGGCAGCAAGGACCCACGAAACCTCGCGAACCTCGAAGCCGCTGTCGCAAAGGACTACTGGCTCGCGGAGGGCAAACAAAATCTGTTCCGTAATCTTCCGAGCCTCTATCAGGCCGCGGCCGATGCGCTGCGTGAAGTTGGCATCGCCGATATCCGCGATCCTGAGAGCTATTACACCAACCAATTCGTGGATCAGTTGTAGTGTTTCGTTCTGTCGAGCAATTGCTGCGCCCGCGCTCCATCGCGATCATTGGCGCTTCGGAAACCGGTGGTGGCGGCTGGGCAAAGCAGCTGTTTGACAATCTCGCCTTCGCCGGCTTTCCCGCCGAGGTCTATCTCATCAATCCGCGGCGCAGCGAGCTCTGGGGCCAAAAGGTCTACCCGGACTTCGGCGCAATCGGTGCGCCGATCGATCTGGGCGTCGCGGTTGTTCCCGCTGAGGCGACACCCGATGTGCTGACGGATGGCGTCAAGCACGGGCTCAAAGCCGCACTCGTTTACGGGGCGCGGTTCGGCGAGGGCGGCGATCCGGATGGCGCGCGGCGCGCAGCCGTGCTGCGGACGCTGTCCGAAGATGCGGGGCTGCGCATCTCTGGCCCCAATTGCATGGGCGCCGTCAATGTGCGCGACCGCTTGCTGCTGTATCCGGCGCCGCGCGTTCGTGCACTGCGGCCGGGATCGGTCGGTGTCGTGTTTCAATCGGGCGGCACGTTCCAGTTCTGGTTGCAGCAACTCTCAGTGCGTGGCTTGGGATTTTCATTCGCCGTCTCGAGCGGCAATGAGCTCGATCTCGACCTCGCCGACTACATCAACTTTCTGGTCGAGGACGAAGGCACGCGTCTCATCTGTTGCATGGTAGAGGGGATCCGCCGTCCGGATGCGTTCGTCGCGGTGGCCGAGAAGGCGCTCGCGCGCGCCAAGCCGATCCTCGTCGTGAAGATTGGCGCGAGCGAGGCGGGGCAGGCGGCTGCCAAGACCCACACCGGTGCGCTCGCCGGTGATGATCGTGTGTTTGATGCGGTCTGTCGCAAGTACGGCATCGTGCGCTGCCACTCGCTCGATGACATGATCGAGACGGCGCTCGCCTTTGCTCAGGGGCGGCTGCCAAGGGGGAATCGAATCGGCATGGCGATTCCCTCGGGCGGCGCCAAGGGGCTTTTCATGGATTACGTCGCGGAAGAGGGCGGGGTATTCGGCACGCTCACGCCGCAAACCGTCGCGGCCCTGCGGCCGATCATCGACCCGGGCGTGCCGGCTGAGAATCCACTCGACGTGGGCGCCGGTCTTGCGGTGGCGTTTGAGAAATATGCCCAGGCCTGCGGAGTCATGGCGGCGGATCCGAATATCGATGTGTTCGCGATGCACGTCCTCGTTCCCACGGAAGCGGAGGATCGTGTACCGACGGAGCCGTTCGCGCACGTCGCCCAGGCGGTTGATAAGCCAGTCATTGGCTTTACGCGCCTGCAGCAAAACGTGACCGCCGCCTCGCGCGCCTTCCAGGACGCGACCGGCCTCTATTTCCTGCAAAGCATGCCGGCGACGGTCCGCGCCATCCGGGCGCTTATCGGTTATGCAGCAACACTTCGGCGCGGCGCGCCGCCGGCGTCGTCGGCCGATCCGGCTGATGTTTCCGCTGCCGGCTTATCGGACTTACTGACGCGCTATCATCTTCCATCGCCAAAGAGCGCATTCGCCACGACCCCTGATGAGGCGACAAAGCATGCCACCGAGATCGGATTTCCGGTTGCAGTGAAGATCGTGTCGGCGCAGGCCAGCCACAAAACCGAAGTCGGCGGCGTTGCTCTCAACCTCGCGAGCGCGGAGGCGGTCGGCGCCGCGGCGACCACCATGGCGGAAGAGCTGGCGCGGCATGTCCCAGGCGCGAAGCTTGATGGCTTCCTGGTGCAGGAAATGGTCGCCGGCCTAGAACTTATCGTTGGGGTCCGCGAGGATCCTCAATACGGGCCACTGATGCTGGTCGGGACGGGCGGTGTATTGGTCGAGGCGCTGGGCGACATCGCAATGCGTCTGCTGCCGGTGGACGAGGCCGAGGCGCGCAGCATGCTGATGGAGCTCAAGGCGCGGGCGTTGTTTGGCGCATTTCGCGGGCGGGCGCCGCGCGATGTTGATGCCGCGGCGCGTGCGATCGCCGGTCTCTCGCGTCTATTCCTCGCGCATCGCACGGCGCTTGCAGAGCTCGAAGTCAATCCGCTCATCGTCCTGGGAGAAGGTGAGGGGGTGCGCGCCGTCGATGTTCGTGTTGTGCGGCGGGGTGAGACGTGAGCGACATGGACGAAGCTGAGGTCAATTTCGAGTTGCCGCCGGAGCTGCGCATGCTCAAGGAGAGCGTGCGCCGATTCGTGGATCGCGAGCTCATTCCGGTTGAGCGCGAGTCCCTCGTACAGAACCGGCTCAAACCGGAGCTGCGCGAGAAACTCAATGGCGCCGTCGCCGAGCTCGGGCTCGCGGGCTTTGACGTTCCTCAGGAATACGGAGGACTGGGCCTTGGCTTGTTGGCCAAATGCGTGGTCTGGGGAGAGCTCGGCCGCACCATCGCGTTGCCCTCGCGAGCCAATGATCTGTTTGGCCCTAACGTCAGTCCGATTCTCTACGAGCTCAATGACGCGCAGAAGCAGAAATATTTGCTGCCGACGTTGGATGGTAAGCTCAAGTGGTGCTTCTGCCAGACGGAGCCTGATGCGGGCGGCGATCCCGGCTCCATGCGCACCACTGCAGTGCGTCAAGGCGACCATTACGTGATCAACGGGGTAAAGCGCTTCATTACTGAAGCCAGCGATGCCGATTATGCCCAGGTGATTGCCGCGACGGACCGGGCCAAAGGCTCGCATGGCGGCATCTCTGCCTTCATCGTCGCGATGAATGCGCCCGGCGTTAAGCTGCTGCGCCAACAGGAACTGGTGATCGACGATCGGCCCTGGGAGGTCGCGTTCGAGGACGTGCGCGTTCCTGTCGAGGATCGCATCGGTGAGGAGGGCAAGGGCTTCCGCCATGCGCAGAACTGGCTCAGCGTCGGCCGTATCCGGCACGGCGCGCGCGCCATCGGCGTGATCGAGCGATGCCTCGAACTGGGCGTGGCTTACGCCAAGCAGCGGGTGACATTCGGCCAGCCACTCGCGGAACGGCAGGCGGTGCAATGGATGCTGGCTGACGCCTTTACCGACCTGCATCAGCTGCGCCTCATGGTCTACCACGCAGCCGCCAAATATGAGCGCGGCGAGGACATCCGGGTCGAAGCCTACATGGCGAAGAACTTTGGTGATTGCCGCTCGTTCGCGGCGGCAGACAATTGCATGCAGATCCATGGCGGCATGGGGCTTGCGACCGATCTGCCGATCGAGAAGATGTGGCGCAACCAGCGCAGCATGATGATCACCGAAGGCCCGACCGAAGTGTTGAAGATGGCGATTGCCCGCCACGTGCTGCACGCATACGGGTAGGCTTTCGGACTGTGCTAACGTGAATAACGATCAAACCTGTGAGGAAGGCGCCAATGGGCACGTACGATTACAAGAACGTCAAGGTGGAGATCAGGGACGGCATCGCCTGGGTCATTCTCAACCGCCCGGAGAAGCGCAATGCCATGAGCCCCAAATTGCACTTTGAGATGGATGATGCGCTCGAACGACTTGAGTTTGATGATGAGGCCAAGGTCATCGTCATAACCGGTGCCGGCGGCAACTTCAGCGCCGGGCAGGACCTCAAGGAGTTCTTCCGCGAACTTGACACCAACCCGTCCGCGCGTCGCAAGGCCGCCCAGGCCGCCAATCGCTGGCGGTGGGAACGCCTCTACAACTACGACAAGCCGACCATCGCCATGATCCACGGCTATTGCGTCGGCGGTGCGTTCATGCAGCTCCTCGCCACCGATTTCGCCGTTGCGGCCGAAGACGCCACCTTTTCCCTTTCAGAAGTGAATTGGGGCATTCTGCCTGGCGCGCTCGTCGCTAAGGTCGTGGCCGACGCGGTGTTGCCCCGCCATGCGCTGTACTACGCGTGCCTCGGCGAGCCCTTCGACGGCAAGGAGGCGGCCCGCATCGGCATGGTCAATTTCGCCGTGCCATTGGCCAAGCTCGAGCAGGCCACAACCGAGCTCGCGCACAAGCTGATGAAGAAGAGCCCCAACACGTTGCGCGCCACTAAGCAGGCGGTTCGCCATGTCCGCAACATGGATTTCGGACAGGCCTACGATTACCTGATGGAGAAGAGCAAAGCGATCAAGCTCGGCGATCGCGAGGATTCCTACAATACCGGGCTGCGCCAGTTTCTCGATGAGAAGAGTTACAAGCCGACTTACGAGCCATTTCGCTTGCGCGGCGACAAGGCCGGCGCTTCTGCCGAGAAGAAATAGCAAAGCGCGGTGGGGAGCCGACGCCCGCCGCTCTCGGCCTTAATCGACCTTGACAGTGAGGAGCAACAATCCAAGCGCGCGTAAATCTCCGTCGTTGCGCTCCTTCGGACGGCTTGGACGTCGGCAATCCAACGTGATTGTTGTGACTACCGGTCGCTTGTCGGCGCTCAGCGGCGCAAGCTCCGCTTCCATGCTCCAGACGTTGTCATAGCATTC
This sequence comes from Xanthobacteraceae bacterium, assembly GCA_019241285.1. Taxonomy (GTDB): domain Bacteria; phylum Pseudomonadota; class Alphaproteobacteria; order Rhizobiales; family Xanthobacteraceae; genus JAFAXD01. The sequence continues at coordinate 19,863 of JAFAXD010000525.1, forward strand.
GGTGCGGGCCTCCACCTCTTCACCGTCCACGAGCATCTCGACGTTGCCGATGCCCTTCGATTTGATGAATTCGACGTACAAGGAACGCTTCGCATCGCGTGGGAGCGGCAAATGAAGCAAGGCCTTGCTCTCCGGACCGCTCCATCTGACCGAGCGGCCTCGCTGTGTTTCAGGTTCATACCAACCGGAGCCCAGGAATGGACGCCCGAGGTCCAATTCGAAGGGGGTGGATAGCTTGGTCAGGATGCCATTGTGCACCATGTCCGCAAAGATTTGTTCGCCGCTCAGCCGCTCCAGGGCTTTTTGTCTGATCGTGTCGTAGATCTTGATGTCTCCGGCGAGGAAGCTGCGCAGATGCGCGATGTCCTTATCGTTGAGGTCACCTGGGTTTTGCTCGTCGGTTGCCCTGTTCAAATCCGGCATGATGTCGGGAGGCGCGAAGCCGAATTTCCCGCACATCGCCCACATTGAGTCTTTGAAATGGTCCATGAGACCGACGAAATCGTAAGCCTCAAGTGCGTGCAGCGCTTTGTCCGGGCTCGACTCCCATTCGAGCTCACCAATGTCGACGAATTTTCCCGCGGCCACTTGTCGGCGCACATAGGCGAGGACGTCGTCAATCGGCACATCGAATGACAACAGCTTGGTCTGCGCATCCTGGAACGTGGACAACAGCTCGTCATCGTAGATGACGTCGCGCAGGGCTCGGCCCTTCACGTGTTCATGCAAGGGATGAAAGGAGGGATCGCGCATCATGTGCCGAAGCGTCGACACGGTGCGCCCAACGGGGCTGCGCAGATAGGTGATCGTGCGCACGTCGCTCGGAAGATATTGCTTCAGGTTGACCGCGAAGTGCCCATAAAAAAGTCGAAACGATTGCAAGGCGGCGCGATCGAGCGCGGCCAGAGACTGCCAATCCTGTGCCGGGCAGAGCTCTTCGTTCAGGTATTGATCAGCAAGAAATGACCGCAGGCTCATCCCGCCGGTCTTTGGGATGTGGTAGAAATAGACGGGCGGGCGAAGGGCGGAATGAATGAACCCGTTCGGCATGAACTCGCATCCTCCCCCCATCGAATCTGTTGGTGACACCGGATAGAACAAACGTGACTCAGTCGAAGCGGTTGCACGCGCCCTTACTCGGCAACTGGGCGGAACCCGGACGTATGTCACATTCGCTATTCAGCTGTACATCCCCTTTGACCAAATTTCCTATGATGACATTGCGCCACCGCAAATGCCGGGGTGCTATTGCCGGGTTGCGTCTGCTCAAGCCATCGCCTTGAGCACGAACACGGCCGCGATCTCTTCACCGATAATCGCGTTGGTCCGCGAACTATGGGCGATGATCTCGGCGCTCCGGAACCCGAGTGCCCGTGCCTGGTCCAGAATGTCCCAACCGGGAATGAAGAACACCAACCGCTGTCGCTCATCATCGAGGGGATCGCCGTGATACACGGGCTCGCCGGCGTGCACAATCTTGCCATCGATCATCTTCACCTTGATCTCCGAGGCCTGCTCGCCATAACGGAAAGGAAACGTCGCCAGCAGCAGGCCCGATCGTCGCAAGACGCGCCGCGCTTCGCGCAGGAATGTCTCCATGCTCGGCGCGTACACCATAGTGTCCGACGAAATGTAGAGGTCGAAACTGTGATCCGGCAGCGACAGCTTGGCCGGATCCTCATGTCGAATATCGGGATGGCGTCGCCGCGCCGCCGCGTTGGGCAGATATTCGCTGGTCACCAGGTAGGGAAAGTGTGCAGCCATCGTCTGAGCAAACATCGTAATGTGCTCCGACAGGTAAATAGTGGAGCACCGGCCATTCGCCAGGATGTAATCGACGACGTGCGTCAAGATTGCCCGGTAACGAGACGTGCTGCCGCGCGCCAACAGCCCCTCGCGATAGTTGGTATGCTCGATGACGACCTCAGCGGCGGGCACCGCACCCAGAAACGGGTCGATGAAGCCGCTGGAGGCCACGCTGCGCGCCACCTCCTGGATGTAGGCCGGGTCGCGCAGCTGCGGCAGCAAGTCGACCCAGTTCCTCCAGTCGTCGAGCCGACCGAACGGTTCGCGAAATTCGAGAAACATCGCAAATCTCGTGGCTACAAATTGCTGCCGAGGCGTTCGATCCCGCCGGATCGGCGGCGCAGCTCGTAGAGGAATACGCGCTCCACGGTTTGCGCCAGGGTCAGCGTCGGGGCCCAGCCGGTCTCCTGCTTGAGCTTCGTGGTATCCCCGAAAATGATGGGCTCATCCGTAGGCCGGAACAGCGCCGGATCGGAGATCAGCTTGAGTTTGCGGCCGGCCAGACCTTCGATGATGCCGACGATGTCGCCGACCCGACAGGCGCGATCTGCGCAGATATTGTAGGCCTCGGCCGGCCTCCCGCGATCCGCGAGCAGCAGGAGTGCCTGCACCAGGTCGGCAACATCGAGGATCGCGCGCTGGGTATCCAGATTGCCGACGCGCAGCGGGCCGTCGGCTATCACGATATCGGCGGTTCGCGAGCAGAAGTCAGAGACCACGTCGTTGGTTTTTCTCGGGCCGGTCGAGTTGAAGATGCGGGCGCGTACGCCGCGGATGCCGTCGTTGACGAAGTACTGGTACGTCAGCATGTCGTGCGCCGCCTTGCTCACCCCGTAGGGGTGAAGCGGCTGCAGCAGTGCGTCTTCGCGGATCGGCACGTTTTCGGGCCGCAGCGTCGCGCCGTAAGCCGCCGACGAGCAGGCATTGACGACCAGCGGATCATAGGACGGCTGGTTCCTGCGAATGGCCTTGATCCCCTCATAAAGATTGATGGTGCCGCCGACATTGATGTCGATCGTTTCGCGCGGCAGTTCCCAGGACAAGGTCGGATAGCTCTGCGCCGCGAGATGAAAGATTTTCGCCGGCCGATGCTCGGCAATGAGCGCAGAAACTCCTGCCGTATCGCGCACGTCGAGCTCGACCAGCGGCTGCAGCCGGTCCACTTCGTCGGCCGGAATCGTCGGACGCAGATAAGTCGCAATCACCCTCTCGCCAGCCGCGCGCAAGTGCTCGACCAGATGCGAGCCGACCATGCCGGCGCTGCCGGTGACCAGCACTGCGGGTCTCATCGGGTGGCTCGCTTTGTGGCGGGCTTGCTCTGCGGGGCGACCCGGGCATTGGCCTGGCTGGACCGCGTTGCGGCGGGCAACGCGCGACGTTTGAATGTACCCTTGCCGGTCAACAACACGGCGAGTTCCGGAATGTCGCGCGCCATGTCGGTGACGACCGCTCGATAGGAATACATTTTGTCGATGTAATCGAGCCCGCGTAGCGCACGCTGGCGCCGCAGTTTGGGATCGCGCAGCAGACGCACCACTCCTTGGGCGAAGGTTTCCGGTGAGTCGCTGACCTCGAGGTACGCCTCGCCGCCAATCATTCCCTGAGCCCCTTGCGGTGTGGTCGCGACTGGAACACCAAATCGCAGCGCTTCGATGATCTTGCCCTTGACGCCGCCGCCAAAACGCAGCGGAGCGACGATGACGGACGCCGTGAGATAGAGGCGCCGCAGCAACGCATCCGACACATAACCGGTGACAATGAGATCATCGCTGGCCAGGCTGGTGACTTCCGGTGGAGGGAACGAGCCGGCGATCACCGTCGAGAGGTCCGGGACCGCGCTCTTGACCCTGGGCACGATCTCGCGCGCGAGCCACAAAGCAGCGTCGACGTTGGGCCGGTGTCGGAACCCAGCGACCAGCATGATGGTTGGAATTCCGCTCTGCTCCTTGGCAAGGCGCTGGCGCGCCTCTTCGATCTCCTGGTCGGGGTAGATGTAGATTGAGAGGATGCGCGCGACCTTGTTGGGTACCTGCGCTGCAACGAAATCGCGCTCGTCGTCAGCCGGGTAATAGATCACGTCGCAGTCGCGCCAGACGCCGAGCTCGGATTTGCGCCAGGTCTCGATTTCGGAGAGCAGCGCTTCATTTTTGGTGCGCTCGTATTCCCGTTGCAGGCGTGAGAAATGCAGGTCGTGACCGTAGAACAGGATCTTGCCCTTGAAGTGCTTCTTGATGTCGGCAATGTACTTTTCCGACACGTGCGCACGGCTGAGGAAGACGTAGTTGAGATACTGGCCGTTGGCCTCGATCCACTTTCCGAATTGGTTGACCAGCTTCGGTCCGTACAGGACCTCGACCCCAAGCTCCTGCAGCGCCAACGCATACGGGCGGTCGTAATAGAGATTGTCGGGCCAGAATGAAACCTGGAAACCGGCATCGACGAACATCCGGCAATATTCGAACAGCGTCCGTGACCCTGCATCCTTGTCGAACTGCGGGATGTAATGATCGACGACCAGAATATGCGGCTTGCGCCGACTCTTGTCGCGCGCGACGAACACATGCTCGGCGTTGGGATAGTGCTCATTGTTGAGCACGTTCTCCCATTTGGCCACCATCTTCCTGGTGTTCTCGACCTGGTAGGCCTTGATCCCGGTCGACACGTCCTTGCCGTGCGAGACGCCCTCGTGGTGGATCAGCGCGGAGGCCGGCACGTAGACAGTGCGATATCCCTTCGAGCGCAGTGTGAACGCCATGTCGGAATCTTCACAGTACGCCGGCAGATACATCTCGTTGAAGCCACCCTCCGCGTCCCACAGCGACTTGAGGATAGCGATGGAGGCACCTGAGATGTAGTCTACGTCCTTGACGTAGTTGAACTCGGGCAGTGATTGATCCTGGTTGCGCCCGAAATTCCATCCGCTGCCGTCGCGCCAGATGATGCCGCCGGCTTCCTGTAGCGATCCGTCGGCGTTGAGCAGCTTCGATCCGGTCAAGCCGACGTTCTCGAACCGCTCAAACGGCGCTATCAACGCATCAAGCCAGCGATCCAGGATCAGGGTGTCGTTGTTGAGCATCACCACATACTTGCCCACGGCCGACTTGGCCGAAAGGTTGCAGTTGCGGATGAACCCCCCGTTCTTGGCCGGCGTGATGCACTTGATATTGCCGCCGACCGCGTCGAAAAACTTGCGCGTCTCGTCGGTCGAGCGGTCGTTGCCGATCAATATTTCAAAGCGCAATTGCGTCTTGTGCTCGAGCAGCGAGATCACGCAGGCAATCGTGTACTCGATCTTGTTGTAGACTGGGATGACGATGGACGCTTCGACCGGTCGCGAGTCGTTGGCCTCCTTGGCCAGCGATTGTACGCGTTCCAGCAGCACTTTCAGCCTGTCGCCCCGCGATAGTGTGCTCGCGCTCGGCCCGAGCTCGAGCGCGTCGATCACCCGGAAATAGCCGACGATACGGCGCGCCGCTTCGTCGTCCGAAAGCGACGCGACGACATTGGCGAGCTGGCGGTGCGCTGGCGGAATCTCGCCGACGGCCGCCGCCGGAGCTGCCGGAGCCGCGGCCGGCTGTGCGCGTGGCGCGGCAGGTCTTGGCACGCTCAGTGAAATGAATACGGGCTTGCCGCTTCCGGGGCGGTCGAGCTCGAGCGCGTAGGCGAGCGGACTCTTGTTTTCACCCGCGTAATCCGGATTGCGGCGGCGGAACGTTGCAACGGAGAATGCAGGATGCGGATCGCGGTTCTCGGCGGCTCCGTGCAGCACGTAGTGCATAAGCGCCACCATATTGGCGCTTTCCACATCAGGGTTCTGGGCCAGATACCAGGACGTGCTGAACAGCGGATTGGGATCGAGACCGGCGCGCCCGCCCTTGAGGAGAAAATGGCAGAGCGGCTCGCTTGCGGCATCCTCCTTCGGCAACTGAGTGCGCCGGTACCAGCTCGGATAGAACAACGCATGCGGGCTCAAGCCAGCGGCGCTGCCGTGGGTGAGATAGTGGGCGAGCGGATTGGCGCGGGCACGCGAGTCGTCGGTCTGCGACAAGTACCAGGCGGGATCGAACAGCGGATGCGGCGAATAGCCCTGGGCCGCGCCGATTTGGAGATAGTGGACCAGCGGGTTGCCCCATCCGGCCGCGTCGGGGTGAACGTCTAGATACCAGTTGACGCTGAATAACGGATGTGGATCGCGACCTTCACGATAGCCGTAGAGGATGAAATGGGCGAGCGCGAGTTTTGTCAGATTGGCGACGGCCGGGTTGCTCTCCAGATAGAAACGGGGGTCAAATAAAGGATGCGGTTGGCGGCCGCCAGCGTGACCGATGGCGAGGAAGTGAAAGAACGGGTCGATCTCAGGAGAAATATTGTCGCCCGCCTGCGCGTAATGCGTACGATCAAACAACGGGTGTGTGTTGGCGCGTTGCTCAATCGGGGTCTTGAGATAATGCGAGACCGGATTGACCTTGCGGAAATTGATCTCTTCGAAAGCCAGCGCGTAATAATCAACGTCGAACAGCGGAGAGGGGGGGGCGCCGGCACGGACTCCGAAGCGCATGTAGTGTTCGATCTCGGATAGCTCCGTGTCCGGAGGCATGTAGACTTGGCGATACCAGGTTGGGTGAAAGAGGCCGCTTTTGGCAATGAGTTCGGCCGAAGGGTCCGCGCGCTCAGTGAGCTCGGTCTTCCGGGTCCGCTCCGGACGGCGCTCGCGTTCAGACTCGACCGCCATAAAATATCCCCCGAGCCGGTCTCAAGGACCATAGCCTAACCGCCGGAGCTCCAAGTCAAGCTCCTGACAGGCTCGGTATTGTTGGTTGCTCATTGTTTTTTGCCGGGCGAAGGGTGTGGTGACCGGCAGGGAGCCTTATAGGGCCAAACGAACGGACCGAACAAGGGGATAGTGGCCCGTGCCGCGGGCCGAGGGAGAACAAACAGCGCATGCACGACACTGCCTATGAAATCGGGCGATGCTTCCTCGAGATTTACGGGAAACCTTCTTCGACCATTGTCGAGATCGGGGCCCTCGACGTCAACGGAACCCTGCGCAATTTTTGTCAGAAGGGGGCGCGATGGTTTAGCCTGGACTTGGCTTCCGGTCCCGGCGTCGACGTCGTCACGGCGGCAGACGCGTCTTTGGCGCTGCGCTCACGTTGCGCGATCTCGTCCTCACCAGTTCCGCCTTCGAGCCTATCAGGAGGACTTCGGGACGCTCGGACACAAGTTCCTGGGCGTTGTGCCTGGTCATCGCGTGATCCGCCATACACTAGATCGTGGCGCCCTGGCGCTCAATCGCGGCGATTCCGATGCCACATGGCTTTGCAACCGGCCCTGGTCGAGTCACGTGAGCCTTCGCGGAGCCGGAAGCGAGGATCCCGATACTTGGCTGGAGCGTAAGATCGTGCTCGATCGGTGCAGGATCACCGGGCCGTCGCCGAGCACGCACGCGGACAATACAGGCGCTTGCCGCAGCATTAGAGCCCGATGCCTTCAACGAGCGCCCGTCAGCCACGCAATGGATGCTGGTAGGCAAGGGCCAGCGCCGTCAAGGACGTTCGATTCGGTATTTCAAGCTTTTCGTAGATATTGTGAAGGTGGATCTTGATTGTGCCTTCCGTTACGTCGATCCGTCGCGCAATGTCCTTGTTGGACAGACCCTCTGCGACGAGCAGCACGATTTGCTGCTCGCGTGCCGTCAGCTTGTGCAGGAATGGCGAGGGATCGGCACGCCGGCCGCCGTCGTGACGCAATGCGGCTTCCACAAGATCGGTGGGGAACCACTGCTTGCCGGCGGCAACGCTGCGAACGCAGTCGACCAGACTGTCGGGAGCCGCGTCCTTGAGCAGGATCCCTTTCGCGCCATTAGCGATCGCGGCCAGGATCTGATCGTCGGTTGCTACCGCGGTGAGGAACACAACCTTGGTCTTGCCGCCGTCGTTCACGACGCTGGACAGGATGTCGAGTCCATTGAGCCTGGGCATCGCTACGTCCAGCACCGCCACTTCGGGTACGAGTTGTCGAATTGCCTGCGCCGCCGTGGACCCGTCGCTGCAGGCCGCCAGCACATTCATGTCCGGTTGCGCCCGCAGAATCCCGGCAACGCCGTGCAAGACGACCGGGTGGTCGTCCGCGAGAACGAGAGAGATCGTTTGTGGTGGCAACATCAAGATAATGGCAGCTGGATCTGAAGAGTGACACCGCCCGGCGAGCTCCTTACGCCAAGCAGGCCACCGAGCTCGCGCACTCTTTCGTGCAGTGAAAACGGACCGATGCCGGCGGCAACAAGGTCTTCATCATTGAGGCTGAAGGTTGCGCCATCGAAACCGAGCCCATCGTCGTGCACCTCCACGCTGACGTTCTTATGCCCGCGTCTGATCGTGACTCGTACGCTTGAGGCCCGTCCGTGCCGCACCGCGTTGGCAACCGCCTCAGCCAGCATCAGCGAAAGGTGAACACATAAGGCAGCGGGCGCCGTTGCATCGGGTGGCTCGACCGTCAGCGAGGTGGCGCAATTCCAATGGCGCGCGGTTTCGCTCATCATTTCTTGCAGCGATAATCCGAGGGGAACGTCTGCCGATTGCTGACCGCGCCCGGGCGTCTTGCGCACGAAGTCCCGGATTCGGCGTTGTTCAGCGTTGAGAAGCTGCCCTACGACTTCGAGCCGTGTGCGCCGCTCACCTTCCTCGCTGTCGGACAACAGTTTGATTTGCAGACCGGCGGCGGTGAGGCTCTGCAGCAGCCCATCGTGTAGATCGCGCGTCAACCGAATTCGCTCGCGCTCCGCGGCCGCGGAGCGCGCCTCCGTCTGCATGAACTGGCGATCGAGCGCATTGGCTAGGCGCGAGGCGATGATCTCGACCAGGTGCAACTGAAAATCGCTCCAGCTGGCGCGATCCAGAACGAACACCCGACCGCGACACGCGGACCCCTGGAACGGAGCGGTGCCGACGTTGTGGATGACGAAGGCCTTGATCAAGCGTTCTTCGAGGATCGGCGCCTCGACATGAACGGGGCCTTGAGACGTAACCGCGAAGCTTGAGCCGGCATCGTCGGTCCAAAACGCTGCATCTACATAAGACTTCGCACGTACAAACTGGCCGTAGGCGCCGGTCATTTCGCGCGCTTGTTTGTATTCGCCGTTCTGCCATAACCCGACATTGACGAACGGCTCTTCCGATTCTTCCCACAGTACCAGCACTCGGGGCGCCTCGATAGCCTCGGCGCAATGCGCCAACATGTCGGCGAGGTTGGGCGAATGCATCTGCGCAGGGTCGGGGCCCGGCCACGCCGTCAAGCGTGTCAACTGCTCGCGCCGCCGTTCCCGGATCGCACCCGAATATGCAAGCATCACGCCCATGATCAGAACATAGACTCCGCGTATTAGTGCAGCTCCGATTCCGGAGCTCTGCGTCGCCGCTGCCCCCCAAATTGCAATGGCAAGGACCCCCGCAGTGGCCACGACCGCCTGCCAATTCCAACGCAGGCTTGCGGCAACCAGAACAAAGAATGCGAAGAACGCGCTGACTGGCGTCGCGCGTCCGCCCGAGAGCGCGCCCAGCACCAATAGAAAAGCGACGTCGCAGGCGTGTACCAGATAGCCGGCGGCCGGCTCGCGAAATCGCCATACGCGTCCGACCGTCAGGCCGATAGCAAAAATCCCGTAGGCGACGAGAACCGCGATGGCGGTCCCGTTATCAATCGTGACCAGGGCCGGATTGAGCTGTACTGCTATCACTGACAGCGTGGCGAGAACGAGACGCCCCTGCGCAATGATGCGCTCCGCGGGCGCATCAAAAACGTCGGCACGCGAGACCTCTTCGCCCCGGAGTAGTTTGCCCGGCAGACGCAGCAATGGCATCGCGCGTGTTCTCTCTCCCGGCGCCCTACCAACTCCCAATCCGCATGCTCAGCAGCACGCGAATCAGCAGCGTGAAATCAAACGTGGTCCAGAAACGTTAGCCCATCAGGCAATCCGCGGCCACGATCGAACTCGGGGCAGGTTCGCGGCTAGCGCGCGATACGCGGGTGCCGCGGCCGGCTTATCGTCTTCGAATGCGAGAACGTCATCTATGCGCGGGCATCGCCGGCCTGTAAGGTTGCCAAAACCTAGGGAGGATTATTGCCGATGTTGCGTCGTTTCGCGCCCGCGCTGGCGGGTCTTGCATTTGCGCTCGCCGCGCCGGTGGCGCTCCCCCAGGCCAACAAGGATACGGTTCGGCTTGCCGTTTACCAGCCGGTCTCGATGATCGACACCATCTATAATCCACATCCGGAAACGAGCCTGATTGCAAATCCGGTGTTCGACTCGCTCGTCCATTTCGATCCGGTTAAGCGCGAATACGTGCCGCTGCTGGCCAGCTCGTGGAAACGGCTCGACGATAAAACTTACGAGTTCAAGCTGCGCGAGGGCGTCAAATTTCACGATGGCTCACCGTTCTCGGCCGATGACGTCATCTATTCGTTCGATGTGTTCATGGACCCCAAGTACAATTTCCGCTTCAAGGACACCCGGTTCGGCTGGCTCGACAAGGTCGAGAAGGTCGACGACATGACGGTGCGGATCTCCAGCAAGGAGCCGTACGCGCCTTTCCTCGACCGGCTCACCGCGAACACGCCGATCTATCCGGCCAAGATCTATCGTGCGCTGGAGAACAAGAGCGATTTCGGCCGTAATCCGATCGGCACCGGTCCCTACAAGGTCGTCTCGTTCGACCCGGCCAAGGGCGAGGTCGTCTACGAGCGCAACGATAATTACACCATGGGCGCCATCCGAAAGCCGGGCTCGGTCAAGAATATCCGGCTTTCGTCCATCCCCGATCAGCAGACACAGATCGCCAAGCTGTTCTCGGGCGAACTCGACCTCGTCTACAACATCGAGCCCGATATGGTAGCCTCGCTCGCGGCCAACCCGAGCCTCAAAGTCGCGGTCGAGCGCACCGTGTCCTACACCTATATCCAGTTCGACACGCGCGACCGCACCGGCATCGGCTTCTTCAAAGACAAGCGGGTGCGCGAAGCCCTGCTCAAGGCGATCGATCGCAAGGCGCTGATCAAGGCATTCCTGCCGCCGGAGCAGCAGAACGATCCGCTGCAGCTCGGCATGTGCCACACTTGGCATATCGGCTGCGCCTGGTCGGTGGCTGGGCCGGCCTATGATCCGGAAGGCGCCAAGAAGCTGCTCGCCGAGGCGGGCTATCCTAACGGTTTCGAGCTCACGATCTCGACCTGGGGACCCTCGCGGCGCATCGCGGAGGCCGTGGCCGGCCAGTTCCGCAAGGTAGGCGTGAATGCCAAAGTCGATGCTTCGACGGTGGGTGTGTTTGTGCAGAAGCGCGCCGACGGCAAGATCCAGACGCAGGTCTCGTTATGGGACAACGGCGTTGCACAGCCCGATATCGACTCGACCCTGAGCTTCTTCTTCGTGCCGAGCTCACGTGACGCAATCGGCGATCCAATCCTGGCCAAGGCGGTAGATGACGGTCGCGTCGAGCTTGATCCCAAGAAGCGCGAGGCGATCTACAAGGCGGCATTCGATCG
>JAFAXD010000067.1 GCA_019241285.1 Xanthobacteraceae bacterium
GCAGGCTGTAGTCACACATGCAAACTCCTCCTTTGCTTGGAGCCGTAACGCGCGATGGCCGCTGCCGGTTCAATCAACATGTCGTTGAAGCATCTGTAGGCACTCTCGCGTGCTCACGACGAGCGCAAGACACGGAGCTCGCGCTCAGCAGGCAGCGCGGGGCGCCCACAAGGCTGCGATGACAAGACTGCATTGCCGCTTGAAATGGATCGAATGTACGTTACTATTGAAATACTTAACGGGGATGGGGTCCCCCAAAACCGCCCTTGGGCTGATGACTCCTGTCGCATACGAAGTGCGAACGGGAGTGCATTGTGGTCATTGCAAACGCAATCCAATCGGCTGACCGCCATGACGACAGCGGTCGATCGCTGCTGCCGTGCACGCCAATTGCAAGCATCAGTCGATTGCCGGTGGTTCGAGCCGGCTTCGCGACGAAGGTGCGCGCCGGCCAATCAAACGCGGGATGAGCTATGGCACTTTATTTTTGGATCGCAATCGGCAGCGCCATCGGGGGTGTTGCGCGGTACTGGTTCGCCGGCGTTGTCTCGAACTGGATTGGCGAGACATTTCCCTGGGGGACCCTCCTTGTTAATATCACCGGCTCATTCATCATCGGTTTCTTTGCCACCCTGACCGGGCCCGACGGACGGTTTTTCGTGGGGACGACCACACGCCAGTTCGTGATGGTCGGGTTCTGTGGCGGGTACACGACCTTCTCGTCATTCAGCCTGCAAACGCTTAATCTCATGAACGAGGGCGAGTGGTTCCGCGCCGGTGCCAATATCGGTCTCTCAGTCCTATGCTGTATGCTGGCCGTGTGGGCCGGGCATATTCTGGCCGCGAGCCTGAGTGGCATGCGCTGGGTATGAGCATGCAAATTCCGCGCGACGCGATCCTGCTGCGCATCTTTTTCGGTGAGGACGACAGGTACGAGCGTCGCCCGCTGCACGAAGCTATCGTGCTGAAGGCGCGGGAAATGCAGCTCGGCGGGGCGACCGTGCTGCGCGGCCACATCGGGTTTGGCCATTCCAGCCACATTCACACCAGCCAAGCCCTGCGCTTGTCGCAGGACCTGCCCGTGATCGTCGAGATCGTGGACGCCCAGAGCAGGATCGACGCCTTCCTGCCGGTGCTCGACAGCATGATGTCGAGTGGGCTAGTCACGATCGAGAAAGTGCAAGTACTTCAATACGGAACCGGCACGACCGCAGCGACCTGAGGGTCGTGTGGGGCCAGAGCCAGGTTCGTACTTTTGTCTCCAGAAGGGACTTCCCCATGCCGCAGTATCGTTCCCGCACCAGCACCCACGGCCGCAACATGGCGGGCGCGCGCAGCCTCTGGCGCGCAACCGGCATGAAGGATGGCGACTTCGGCAAGCCGATCATCGCGGTGGCAAATTCCTTCACCCAATTCGTGCCGGGACACGTGCACCTGAAGGATCTCGGGCAACTGGTGGCGCGCGAGATCGAGGCGGCCGGCGGTGTTGCCAAGGAATTCAACACCATCGCCATCGATGATGGGATCGCGATGGGCCATGAGGGAATGCTCTACAGCCTGCCGTCGCGCGAGATTATCGCCGACAGTGTCGAGTACATGGCGAATGGCCACTGCGTCGATGCGCTGGTCTGCATTTCCAATTGCGACAAGATCACCCCGGGCATGCTGATGGCCGCGCTGCGGCTCAACCTCCCGACCGTATTCGTGTCGGGCGGCCCGATGGAAGCCGGCAAGGTCAAGCTGCATGACAAGGTGCAAGCGATCGATCTCGTCGACGCTATGGTGGCAGCGGCCGATGACCGGGTGAGTAACGAGCACGTGCAGGTGATGGAGCGGTCGGCCTGCCCCACCTGCGGGTCTTGCTCCGGTATGTTCACCGCCAACTCGATGAATTGCCTCACCGAAGCGCTTGGCTTGGGTTTACCGGGGAACGGCTCGGTCCTGGCCACGCACGCCGATCGCAAACGCCTGTTTGTCGAAGCCGGTCACCTGATCGTTGACTTGGCGCGGCGCTACTACGAGCAGGACGACGCGTCGGTGCTGCCGCGCAGCATCGCTAGCTTTGCGGCGTTCGAGAATGCCATGACCCTCGACATCGCCATGGGCGGATCAACCAACACGGTCCTGCATTTGTTAGCTGCCGCACACGAGGGCAAAGTCGGCTTCTCGATGCGCGATATCGATCGCCTGTCGCGGCGCGTTCCCGTGCTCTGCAAAGTCGCGCCGTCGATCCCCGATGTTCACCTCGAAGACGTGCATCGCGCCGGCGGCGTGATGGCAATCCTCGGCGAGCTCGGCCGCGCCGGACTGATCGACACCAGCGTGCCCACGGTGCACAGCAAATCATTGGCGGACGCACTCGCACACTGGGACGTGCGGCAGACCCGCAGTGAGACCGTGCGCTCATTCTATCGCGCCGCCCCCGGAGGGATTCCGACCACCGTTCCATTCAGTCAGGAGCGGCGGTACGACGACGTCGACATCGACCGCAAGGCCGGCGTCATTCGCGAGATCGACCATGCCTTCAGCCGGGATGGCGGGCTTGCCGTTCTGTATGGAAATCTGGCGGGGGACGGCTGCATCGTGAAGACCGCCGGCGTTGACGCCAGCATTCTCAATTTTTCCGGTCGGGCCTGCGTTTTCGAGAGCCAGGACGCAGCGGTCGCCGGAATTCTTGGCGGCAAAGTCAGTGCCGGTGATGTTGTCGTGATCCGCTACGAGGGCCCACGTGGCGGCCCCGGTATGCAGGAAATGCTCTATCCCACGAGCTACATCAAATCGAAGGGTTTTGGAAAATCGTGCGCGCTCGTCACCGACGGCCGCTTTTCTGGCGGTACGTCCGGGCTGTCCATCGGCCACGTATCGCCGGAAGCGGCGGAAGGCGGACTGATCGCGCTGGTCGAAGAGGGCGACCGTATCGTGATCGATATTCCAAACCGGTCGATCCGGCTTGATGTCGCCGATGACGAGCTCGCGCGACGGCGCGCTGCCATGGAGGCACGCGGCGAACGGGCGTGGCAGCCCGAGAAGCGCGACCGACATGTGTCGACTGCACTGCAAGCCTACGCGGCCCTGACGACGAGCGCAGCCCGCGGGGCCGTGCGCGAAATTCCGCACGCGCGTGCAAGGTGACCCCATGCAGCTCCCCCGCGACGCCGTGCTGTTGCGCATTTTCGTCGGCGAGGACGCGCGTTTCGAGCATCAACCACTGTTCGAGGCGATCGTCCTCAAAGCGCGTGAACTGCAGCTTGCGGGGGCGACGGTGTTGCGCAGCCCGATGGGCTACGGCCAGCCACGTCGATTGCACACGACCAAGATCCTCAACCTGTCGGAAGACCTACCGATCGTCATTGAGATCGTCGATGCGCAAGACAAGATTGATGGATTTCTGCCCGTCCTCAATCAGATGATGACCAGCGGGCTCGTCACCCAGGAAAAAGTGCAGGTGCTGCAATACGGCAAACCGGCACCGGCCACCAAGGATTAAACGGCCTAGCCAGAGCGCATGCGACTGACTTTTTTGTCAGAAACTGACTCTTTTGTAATTGGATATTGCTTGGCGAGGGGAACAGATTGTCACAATCTGGCTTTAGGATAAGATGTAATCCTTCGTTTCGCGAACTCGACACTTAAATATCCCTTAGAGGTATAGGAGGGCTCGGCATGGCGCGCGCGAAGCAAACTCCAAAGCGAAAACATCGGAGGAAAGCCTTGCCGGCGCTTGGCGCCGCGGGCGTGGCTGGGATGTCTGTCGCGATTGCGGGCGGCGCTTCCGCAAACGCCGCGCCAGCACCTGTGTCACTGGACAGTCTTTTCACACATCCGCCTGTCGTGCTCGGCGAGGAGGAAATCGCCGACGTCAGCTTGGCGACGTTCTATGTCTTCGACAAGGAAAACGCCGATATACCTGATGCTGGCGTACAACTCGCCCGGGGCTGCGGAGGCTGCGGCTGCCGGGGCTGCGGTGGTTGTCGGGGCTGTGCCGCCAGGGGCTGCGGCGGCTGTCACGCTATCGGCTGTCGCGCCTGTCGCGGTTGTGGCTGCAGAGCGTGCCGCTGTGGCGGATGCGGCGGCGGCTGTGGCTGCGGTGGCTGTGGTTGCGGATGTTGCCTGTCGTGGGGCGCTTGCCTCTGGTGCTGAGCTCGCACACCGTCCGGTCCCATGACAGGTAATCAGGGGCCGGAGCACATCGGCCAGAGCAACAAAGCTAAGCTGCAGTTCGCGCCGAATTTCACGGCCTACGTGCTGCCACACGACATCGTCTGCCTCTACTCCGAGGACCGGAAGTTCTTTCTGCATGGCGCGCTCTATTGCGCGCTGGCATCCGCAATCGGCAACCGTGCGCGCAGTGTTGGCGAGCTCCTGCGCGAGCTCGAGGGGCGTTTCCCGGCCGACAAGATCCACGAAGCCATCAAGCGGCTGCTGGACCGGCGCTACGTTGTCGTGGCGTCGCCGGCTTCCAGCGGCGTTCTTGCCGCCTATTGGGCGAGCCTCGGTCTGTCGCCTGAGACCGCGGAGAAAAACCTGCAGCAATGTCGCGTCCGGTTGCAAGCGATCGACGTTGCGGGTGCAACTGAGCTCGGTACTGCTTTGCGCGAACTTGGCGTTCGCGTTGTCAAAAGCTCGCCTGATCTGACCGTAACGCTGGTGAGCGACTATCTTGACGAGCGGCTGGCCGAACTGAACCGGCAACGTCTGTCCGATTCATCACCCTGGCTGCTGGTTCAGCCTTGCGGGATTTTTCCGCTGATCGGTCCAATCTTCAACCCGGACGAAAGCGCCTGCTGGACATGTCTTGCAGATCGCATGCGACGCAACCGCGAGGTCAAGGCGTTCCTCGACCGCGGACAGGCGCGGCCCGTCGCGGTGTCGCCGCTCGCGCGACAGACATTCGGACAGAGTGCCATCCATTTGGCGGCTGCCGAAATCGCAAAAGCCATCGCCACTGATTTTCGCACCGAATTACGCGACCACATCATCAGCTTGGATCTGCCGGGCCTCACGGTCGTGAAGCACTATGTGGCGGCGCGTCCGCAGTGCCCAAGCTGTGGTCAGTCGAAGCTGCGCCGCCCCAGCCGAGCGCCACAGCCGATCGAGCTTGCCGAGGGCAGCAAACTCGTCATGACAAGCGGCGGTTATCGGACCGTCCCGCCGCGGGCCACGGTTGCGCGTTTCCGCAAGCACGTGAGCCCGCTCACCGGCGTGGTCTCGCGTCTCGAGCGCATTGAGGCTGACTTGCCACTCAACACCAACTACTTCGCGGTCCACAATTTTTCAGCACCAGCCAAGACGGTGCACGAATTGCGCGCCGGATTGGGCGGTGGCAGCTTTGGCAAGGGCAGCACGGCCGAGCAGGGGGAAGCGAGCGCCTTGATGGAGGCGATCGAGCGCTACTGCGGAATATTTCAAGGTGACGAGATCAGGAAGAAGGGGCGGTTTACGGATTTTGCACCTGGCGAAGCCATCCACCCGAACGACGTTCTGCTGGTCAGCGACGCCCAGTATCGTGAACAGGAGACGCCGGGCCATGACGCACATGGCACGCCTCCGACACCCGCACCATTTGATCCAGCGAGCAAGATTGAATGGTCGCCGGTTTGGTCTCTGCGCGATGAGCGCTTCAAATATCTGCCGACAAGTCTGCTCTACTTTTTCTACCAGGGTCCCGGGGCGATCAATACCGATTCCAACGGCTGCGCGGCGGGCAACACGCTCGAGGAAGCAATTGTCCAAGGCTTCCTGGAGTTGGTCGAACGCGATGCCTATGCGATCTGGTGGTACAATCGCTTGCAGCGCGCGCAAGTCGATCTCAATCATTTCAACGATCCGTATGTCCGCGATTTGCAGACCCAACTTGCTGACGCAGGCCGCAAGCTCTGGGTGCTCGACGTCACCAGCGACCTTGGAATACCGACCTTTGTGGCGATCCTGCACTGGATGCAGAATTCGCGGGAAAACATCGAGTTCGGATCGGGCGCACACTTCGATGCGCGGATCGCCTTGCTGCGCGCGTTGACTGAGCTCAATCAATTCTTGTCCATCGGACTCATGGGCGGCGGGAGCGGAGAGAAATCGAGCCTCGACGGCGTCACGCCTTTGCGCTTGCAGGATCATCCATTCTTGATGCCCGCGGTTGCTCCGGCAGTTCAATGGCAGGGCGACGAGAAGTTCGCGCAGCTCGGCACGCGCGAGCAGGTGATCGCGTGCATGCAGCTAGCGCGAAGCAAAGGCCTTGATTTCCTGGTGCTTGATCAGACGCGTCCTGACGTTGGCGTGCCGGTGGTTCGCGTCGTAGTCCCTGGACTGCGCCATTTCTATCGCCGCTTCGCGCCCGGCCGTCTGTACGACGTTCCGGTCAAGCTTGGACTGCGCGCCAAGCCCCTGCCGGAAATTGAGCTTAATCCACTACATCCACATACGTGACGACGCTCGGCTGTGCGCGGAAACAGCATCAAGCAAGAACAGCGCCTCGGGCCAAACATTTCCGCCCGGCTCAGCGCTCACGTTACGCTCGAAGTGCAAGCGGATGGGAAAGTCTTCGCCGCGTTCGGCGGCTATTATTTGGATCTGGGAACGTTCAGCCCGAGTGCCGCGGGTCGCCTGCAGGACCTGCGGGTTGGACTGCCGCTGAAGTCGCTGATCTCCAGCCGCCGCGACATCGACCAGCAAATTTATCAACTCGTCCGCCGACTGGCGCGGCGCGGTTTGTTGGAATATCCGGTCCGGCGCGTGCGCAGCAAGGAAGAGGACGTCGTTATCGAGCCCCAGGCCGCTGATTATTGGCCGGAAGCGCCACCGCTCGACGATGAAGATACTATGGTGTTGTCGCGCTTCGCGTTGTTGCGCCGCCGTGGCAATGCAATGGTGCTGGAATCGCCGCGCGCCGGCGCCCTCTTGCGGATCTGCAATCCACAGATCGCCGCTGCGCTCGCCCGCCTCTCTGCCCCACAGCAACTCAAACGATTTCGCCGCCGGGAAGGCTTCCCGGGCATCGAGCTTCTCGCCGTGTTGTTGGACTGCCAAATGCTGTTCAAAGTCGAGCGATCAGACAAGCGCAGCCTGCGAACGGCCGAAGGCGATGCCAACCTGGTTCTCTGGGATTTTCACGATCTTCTGTTCCACACGCGCAGCACCGAAGGCCGGCACGCCAATCCGCTGGGCGGGCTCTATCCCTACGCTGCGACCACACCCGCCTTGCCTGCGGTGCGAGCCCTTTGGAGCGGGAAGAAGGTCGGGTTGGATAAACTTTCGGCCGCCCCGGAGGCAATGTCTCCGTTCGTGAAGCTCCTCAATGAGCGCCATTCGACCCGCAGCTTCGACGACCAGCGACCAATCTCGCTCGCCGACCTGGCGCGCTTTCTCCAGGCCACGGCGCGCATCCGATCGAAATCGCAACATCAGGTCGACCTCGGCGAGGCCCAGCCATCAGTTGAATACACCACGCGACCTTATCCGTCGGCGGGCGGCAGCTATGAGCTGGAACTCTATCTGGCGGTCAACAAATGTGAGGGGCTTGACCGCGGTTTCTACCATTACGACGCAGACGGTCACGTTTTGGTGGCAATCGACACCCGCGCGCCGGAGTTCGACGCGGTTTTGGCTAGTGCGCAATTTGCAATGGACGCGGCCGCGCCGCCGCAAATCCTGCTGATCATCACCGCGCGCTTTGGCCGGGTTTCGTGGAAGTACAGCTCGATCGCCTATGCGCTTGTCCTGAAGGATGTGGGCGTGCTGCTGCAAACGCTCTACCTGACCGCCGTCGACATGGGGCTCGGCGGATGTGCAATCGGCACTGTGAATATCGATCTGTTCGCAAAGATGACCGGCCTTGAATTCCACATCGAGAGTCCGGTTGGCCAGTTCGCAATGGGTCGCCCCGCGGAAACGGAGTACTAACTCTTCACCACGACCAGCGCCGGCTGCTTGTTCCGCCAGTATCACTTGAGGAAGCGCGCTCAAAATATCCCACAGGTTGGCGGCGGCGTTTACCCTCGAGTGCGAAGATGGCACCCTGGGGATCGACGCATCGCAGGATCCAACTGCCGTCCGGCAGCTCGAGGGGGCCATTGAGAATCTGGCCGCCTCCGGCCTCGACCCTTCGCTGCGCGGCGTCGATATCCTCGACGTTGAAATAGTAGAGCCAAAATGGCGCGGGAATCATTGCCGGCTTGGTGAGCATGCCGCCGATCGTGCGCCCGCCGACCGAGAACAACTGATAGGCGCCCAACTCTCCAGTCACGGTTTCAGCTTTGTCCCAGCTGAAAAGCGCGCGGTAGAAGGTAAACGCCGGTTCCCAGTCGGCGGCGAGCAGCTCGTGCCAGCCTACACCTCCGGGCGCGTCCAGCGTGGAAGCGCGATCGGGATTTGAATGCAAAGGCGTGAGCAGGCCGAGGATTGCGGCTTGCGGATCAGCGAACACGGAGAAACGGCCGACGTTCGGAATGCCGGTCGGCGGCACGTACACAGTCCCGCCAAGGCGACGCGCTTCACCGGCCGTGGCAACGACGTCTCTGACCTCGACATATCCGACCCAGTAGGGCTTTCCCCCGGCACTTCTGGCGCTGGCGGGCAGTTCCATCATCCCGGCGACCGCAGCATCTGCGGCCGTGAACAACATGTAGGTCGCGCCCGGGGCTGAAGCGTCGTGCGCGCCCCACCCGATCACGTTGGTGTAGAAAGCCTTGGCGCCGGCAACATCAGTGGTGATCAACTCGTACCAGGCAAAATGGCCTTGTCGATTGACCACGCCAGCCCTCTTCGGCTGCTTGGGGCTCTACAAGCGGGGCACCAGCCCGAGCTTGTCCATCAAGGCGCGATCGCGATCCTGCGCCGGGTTCGGCGTGGTCAGCAATTTCGGCCCGTAGAAGATCGAATTGGCGCCGGCGAGAAAACAGAGCGCCTGGGTTTCCTCGCTCATGTCTTCGCGACCAGCCGAGAGCCGCACCACGGAGGCCGGCATGGTGATGCGGGCGACCGCGATGGTACGCACGAACTCGAACGCATCCAGCGCGTCGATTTGCATCAGCGGCGTGCCGGCAACACGCACCAGCATGTTGATTGGAACCGACTCGGGATGCTCCGGCAGGCTCGCGAGCGTGGCGATCATGCCAATGCGATCCTCACGGCTCTCGCCCATGCCGACGATACCGCCACAGCACACGTGGATGCCGGCCTGGCGCACATGCGCCAGCGTGTCGAGGCGATCCTCGTAAGTGCGCGTACTGATGATCGCACCATAAAATTCGGGCGAGGTATCAAGATTGTGGTTGTAATAGTCGAGGCCCGCGGACTTCAGCCGTTGGGCTTGGCCGCCGTCCAGCATGCCAAGCGTCACGCAGGTCTCGAGCCCGAGCGCTTTGACGCCCTCGACCATGGCGCAAACCTTGTCGAGGTCGCGATCCTTTGGCGAGCGCCACGCTGCCCCCATGCAGAATCGGCTGGCGCCTGACGCTTTCGCATCGCGCGCCGCCTTAAGCACCGCATCGAGCGACATCAGCTTCTCGGCCGCCACGCCAGTATCGTAGTGCACGCTCTGCGGACAATAGGCGCAGTCCTCCGGACACCCGCCGGTCTTGATCGAGAGCAGTGTCGAGATCTGCACCTCGCACGGATCGAAGTAAGCGCGATGCAGCGTCTGCGCCTGAAACAGAAGCTCCGGGAAGGGCCGTTCGAATAACGCGCGCACATCGGCGCGCGTCCAGTCGTGGCGGATCGGGTCGACATGGCCGGTCAGGTTCGTAGTGCGATCATCCATGCTGGCACGATGACGGTGCGAGGGGGCAAACGCAAGTGACGGACGGAATCGCCAAGTAAACTGGGCTATAGCAACAGAGCGCTCTTTGAGGCAGCAGACGCAGATTTTGCTTCAACTCTCACCAACGCGTTGACTCAAGTTGTAGAGTATGTTCTCGTATTGTTCTAATAGATCAGCTCCGTATTGCCGCAGAAAAAACCCCCCGCCTGCTCATGAACCTCATAGCGAACGAACGGGTAAAACTAACGGCCTCCTGGTTCAATGCGCTCGCGACGGCGCTGGTGGCAGCCGGCTTGTTCGCGCCGGTCGCAGCGGTGGTTTATGGGCTGTCCACGCGCGCGCCGAGCGGTCTGCGTACCATCGGGCTCGGGGTGATTTGCCTTGTCCTGGGTGGCTGCTTACATCTTATTGGGCGCGCTGTGCAGAAAAGGCTACGGGAATGAACACGATTGAGATCCTAGCCTTTCTTTTCCCGGTGTTCGGAACAATTGTCGTCGTGGCAATTGGGCTGACTGCTGTTTGGCTTGATGAACGCGCGGAGCGACGGAAGGCGCATCGTAGCCGGTAGTTTCGATCGAGAGGCGCCGTCCCGCGTGCATCCTCTGATAATTGAGGCACGCTTCGCAGCATTACTCCGCCGCGATCTGCGTCCCCGCCCCGGCCGGCTCCACGCGCGCGGCGCAGTACTTGAACTCCGGAATTTTCCCGAACGGATCGAGCGCCGGGTTGGTCAGGAGGTTGGCCGCCGCTTCTGCGTAGGCGAACGGGATGAACACGACGCCGTCCGGAATTGTATCATCCTGGCGCGCCGTGAGCTCGATCGTGCCGCGGCGCGTGGTCACGCGCACCATCTCACCAGGTGCAACGCCGAGGCGGGTCAGCTGATTGCGCGAAAGCGAGGCAACGGCCGCCGGTTCAAGATCATCAAGCACGGTGGCGCGACGCGTCATCGCGCCGGTGTGCCAATGCTCGAGCTGGCGCCCGGTCGTGAGAATAAACGGAAACTCCGCATCGGGCTGCTCGTCGGGCGGCGTGAGTTTCGCGGCGACGAGCTTGCCAAGGCCGCCTGGACGCGGGAAGCCATCGGCGAAAACGACGTCGTGACCCGGCTTGTCCGGAGCGTCGGACGGATAGGTCACCGAGCTTTCGCGCTCGATGCGGTCCCATGAAATATTGTCCAGCGAGGGCATCAGCGACGCCATCTCGGTGTAGATCTCGCTCGTATGCGTGTAGTTCCACGGCATGCCGATGCGCTTGGCGATTTCCTGCGTGATCCACCAATCGAGCTTGGCCTCGCCCGGCAGCGGCAATGCCTTGCGGCCCATCTGCACCTGGCGATTGGTGTTGGTCACCGTGCCGTCCTTCTCGGGCCACGCTGACGCGGGCAGGATCACGTCCGCATAGGCGGCCGTCTCGGTCAGGAACAGGTCCTGCACCACCAGATGCTCGAGATGCGCCAGCGCGCTGCGCGCATGATTGAGGTCGGGGTCGGACATCGCCGGGTTTTCACCCATGATGTACATGCCCTTAATCACGTCATCGTGGACGGCATGCATGATCTCGACCACGGTCAATCCCTTCTTGGGATCGAGCGTCGTTCCCCAGAGGGACTCGACCTTGCTGCGGATCGCCAGATCTTCAACCGATTTGTAGTCGGGGAAGAACATGGGAATGAGCCCGGCGTCGGA
>JAFAXD010000182.1 GCA_019241285.1 Xanthobacteraceae bacterium
CCTTCGTGTCTGTGTCTCATCTTTGAGTATCCATGTTTCATCAGTGGCGATATAGATCACGATATATCTAAATTCAAGACATATCGGGATTGCATCGGGTGCATGGGGTCGCATTCTTACTTTCGGGGCAAGGGCGGTGCCGAAGCCTCGGCCGCGGTCCAAAGCGGCAGTGTGACCCGGGCCCAAACGCGCGTGTCGAGGCCGGAGTAATTGTGCACGTAGACGTCCCGGGTCAGATACGCCTGCAGCCGTGCGACGCCGCAGTCATAACCGATCAGCCCGCCGGGCCGGCGGTCAGATCGAGATTGGTGAGGCGAATGTTCAGAAGACGCTGAGGGGACCAGCGCGCATGCTGATCCCGCCGCACCTGACTGCCACTCAGCGATCCTGATACGGCTTCATCGGCCACTCGGGCTTGGCGTTTGACGCAGCTTTCGGCGCCAGCACGACCTGCTTGCCGCCGCGGTTCTGGGTGACCCCGTTGTGCACGACATCATTTTGGCCCTTGGCATCGAAGCGAATTCCGCCGCCGATGGCGACATTGTCCGTGATGTTGGTCGTGCGGATCGCATCAGCAAGCGCCTTCGAGTCGGTTGAACCGGCGCGCTTGTAGGCATCGGCGGCGACCATCAGAGCCTCGAAGGTGAACACCTGGTTGGTGTTGAGGTTGATTTCGGGATAGGCCTTGGCGAGCGCCGCCGCAAGCACCGGCGTCAGTTTCTTGTTCGGATCCTGCCACGGATTGAAGCCCATCGGTCCATCAGATAGTTTGCCCAACACTTTGAGATATTGGTCCTCGTACCAACCGGGTCCCAGGCTGAAAATGGCCTTCGGGGTCCAGCGCTGCTTGACGAGTTCGCGCGTGATCAGGATCGAGTCGTTGAGTCGGCTGGTGACGATCAGGATCTCAGGATTGGCGCCTTTGGCTTTGGCCACTTCGATGGACAAGTCCCGCGCCTGCGGGTCATAGGAGATTTCCTCCACGATCTGATAGGGCATGTCGAACTTTGGCATCACCGCGCCGATGCCCTTGGCCATCGCGGTGCCGAACGTGTCATTGACATGCATGTAGACCGCCGTCTTCGGCGCATCGCCGACGACGGAAAAGATTTCCTTTTGATTGGCGAATGCGTCGGCCAGGATCGTGGAGGCGATCGGGAAGTTTCTGAACACAAACTTATAGCCCTGCTCCGTGATTTGCGGCGCGGCCGCGATGTTGATCACGAACGGGATGCCTTTTTGCTCGGCAACCTGTGCGACCGCAGCGGTCTGTCCGGAATCGAAGGTGCCGACCAGCAGCTGCGCGCCGTCACCGATCAGTTTCTCGGCGCGGGCGCGCGCCGTGTCGACGTTCGACTCGGTGTCGCTGTTCATGAGATTCAGATCGGGCAGGCCGAGCGACTTGAGAATGGGTGGGGCGATGTCGGCGCCACGCTGGCAGTCTTGGCCGATCGCGGCCTCGAACCCGGAACGGGGCAACAGCACGCCGACATTGAGTGCGCTGCCTTGGGCGCGAATGATCGCGGGCGCCGCGACCGTGGCGAGGGCGGCGGCCGAGCCTTTGAGCACGCGGCGCCGGTTCAGGCGCAATCCAACGCAAGCCATGACGAACTCCTCCCTTGTTTTGCAAAATCTTATCCGGCATATCGATGCTGCCGCAACCAGGAACGACACGCAGCCCATGGTCGCACGTATCTACAAGCCGGCCAAAACGGCCATGCAATCCGGCAAGGCCAATACCAAAGCCTGGGTGCTCGATTTCGAGCCGGAGCAGCCGCGCGAGGTCGAACCGCTCATGGGTTGGACCAGCTCCGGTGATATGCGCCAGCAGATCCGGTTGAGCTTCGGCACGAAGGAGGAGGCCATCGCTTACTGCGAGCGCGAGGGCATTCCTTACGAGGTGCTCCCCGATAAGGAGCCGGCACGCCGCCGGATCTCGTACGCGGACAATTTCGCCCACGACCGCCGCACGCCCTGGACGCACTGATCATCATCATGCGCGCCGAGCAGGTGCGGTGCCCGCCCTGTGAGGCTGGGCGCACAACCACTCGCCGTGGTACGTTCGCTCAACATTAATCGTCAGCATAGATTTCAGGGAGGGAACGATGGCGCGCAAGCCCGAGGTCGATCGTCGCAAATTTCTCACCAGCGTCGCCGTGGCGGGAGCCGCCACCGCAGTGGCGTCGGAGGCGACCGGCGCGGCCGTCGATACCACCCAATCGCAGCCGCCAAAGCCTTCGGCTTTACGGCCGTCCGCAGCGGTTGCCGCCGCCGAGTCCGCCGTTCCGGCGGCGCTGCCCCATGCTGAAGGGCGGCCCGGCTCCGATTTTATGGTCGACGTGCTGCGCTCGCTGAAATTCGAGTATCTTGCCACCAATCCGGCATCGAGCTGCCGCGGCATTCACGAGTCGCTCGTCAACTACGGCAATAACGAGCGCCCGGAAATGCTCACGGTCATGCACGAAGAGTCCGGCACCGGAATGGCGCATGGCTATTCCAAGGTCGCCGGCAAGCCGATGGCGCTCCTGTTCCACGGCACTGTCGGTCTGCAGCATGCCACCATGGGCATCTACAATGCGTGGTGCGATCGGGTGCCGATCGTGGTCATGGTCGGCAATCACCTGGACGCCGCGACCCGTCCGCCTGGCGTGCCGACGACGCATTCGGCGCAGGATCCGCTGTCGCTCATCCGCGATTTCACCAAATGGGACGACCAGCCCGGCTCGCTGCAGGCTTATGCAGAGGCGATGGTCCGCGCCTACAAGATTGCCATGACGCCGCCAATGGAGCCGGTGGCGATCGCGCTTGACGCGCATCTGCAGGAGCACCCGCAGAACGGCGAGATGCTCTCCATTCCAAAGCTTACCCTGACCTCGCCGCCGCAAGGAGACGCCAATGCGGTACGTGAAGCGGCGCGCCTGCTTGCCGCCGCGGAACGGCCGGTGATCGTCGCGGACCGTGCGGCGCGCACCGCAAATGGCATGCGAGGCGTGATCGCGTTAGCCGAGACCTTGAACGCACCGGTCGTGGACCAAGGCGGGCGCCTCAATATGCCGACCAGCCATTACCTCAATCAGAGCGGCCGCGGCGGCGCACTGGTGGGCCAGGCCGACGTCATCCTGGCGCTCGAGCTGACCGATCTCTGGGGCACGCTCAATACGTTCGTGGACAATGTGCAGGGCACGCGCACGTCGCGCCTCAAACCCAATGCCAAGGTCATCAACCTCGGTGTCGGGGACCTTTACATCCGCGCCAATTATCAGGACTTCCAACGCTTCGCCGACGCCGACATTTCCATCGGCGCCGACGCGGAAGCGACCCTGCCGGCTCTGATCGAAGCCGTGAAGGCGGAAATGACGGCCGAGCGGCGCGCGCAAAACGACAAACGCGCCGATGATCTGCGCAAAGCCCACGCGCAGGGGCGCGAGCGCGCCATGGCAGCGGCCGTGCTCGGCTGGGATTCAAGCCCGGTGACGACGGCGCGTCTTTCGGCGGAGATCTGGGCTGCGGTCCGCAATGAAGACTGGGCGCTGGTTTCGTCTGATTTCTTCCAGAGCCTGTGGCCGCACCGGCTATGGAACATGGACAAGCACTATCAGTTCATCGGCGGCTCCGGCGGAGCCGGTGTCGGCTATGGCCTCCCGGCGGCGGTTGGCGCTGCCCTGGCGCATCGGTCCGAGGGCCGGCTAGTCGTCAATATCCAAAGCGACGGCGACATGATGTATGCGCCGGGCGCGCTGTGGACGGCCGTCCATCACAAGATTCCGTTGCTCACCGTGATGCACAACAACCGCGCCTATCATCAGGAATTCATGCATCTGCAGAAGGTCGGCAATTGGCGCAATCGCGGGGTTGACCGCGCCCACATTGCAACAACGATCCGCGATCCGTTCATCGACTATGCCAAGCTCGCCCAGTCTATGGGTATGCTCGGTATCGGTCCGATCGAGGATCCGAAGGATCTCGCGCCGGCGCTGCAACGGGCCGTGCAAATCGTCAAAGCCGGCGATCCGGTTCTGATCGACGTCGTCAGCGAGCCGCGGTGAGCGAGGGGATCGATGATGACTCAGATCGGAAACTATGCCGCCTGCGTTGCGCTTGCCGTCGTTCTTGGCGGCTCGGGCGGCGCTGCATTTGCTGGTGATGCCGCCAAAGGTAAAGCGACGTTCGTGCGGGTGGGATGCTACGAATGTCATGGGCACCAGGGGCAGGGCGGGGTCGCGGGCCTCAAGCTCGCGCCCGATCCGCTTCCCTACGAGACGTTAGCCGCTTTCGTGCGCTCCTCCTCGGGACCGATGCCACCCTATAGCGACAAGATCTTGTCGGATGCCGATCTGAGCGACATCTACGCCTACCTGGCATCGATCCCCAAACCGCCCGATCCCAAGAGCATTCCGCCGCTGAATCCGTAGCTGTCGAAATCTGTACAGCCCTCGTCCTGAGGAGCATCCGCGCTATGCGCGGATGCGTCTCGAAGGACGGCAGCGAATTGCAGCCCTTCCTTGGGGCCATCCTTCAACACGCACGCGAGCTTATGCTCGCGTGCTCCTCAGGATGAGGTCCGAAACTGGCTCTCCCGCAACCCCAGGCGGGCAAGCCGGGGCAGGACCTCCGCGCAGAAGTAGGGCAACTCGTCGAGATAGTTGACGAAAGAAATCCCGATGCCGCGGAGTCCCGCATCGGCAAGCTGGGCGAGTTGTTGCGCAACCCGGTCGGGGTCTCCGACAAGCGGCAGGCCGCCCATACCGTTCGCCTGCTGCCGCCGCATCTTTTGGAACTGTTCGGGCGGCATCTGGTCGGCGAGGATGTGCTTTGCTGCCAGGATCTCATCCACGGATGTCCAATCAGCTTCTGTCGAAATCGAATAGTTGTAGTAATCCTCGGCCTCTTTCTGGCTCGGCCGGCACGTGATGACCCCCACAGTATAAACGTCGAGTTCGCGACCGTGACTGCGCGCTTCCGCCTGTGCCTTGCGCACCGCCACGCCTTGCTCCTCGAGCGATAAGCCCATGACGTTGGTGAAGAAGGCGTCGCAATTGCGGATCGCAAAGGTCCGACCGACCGGTGAGGCGCCCGCGTTCATGATGATTGGTCGCGAGCCGCCGAATGGCTTGGGATGGGCGCGAATCCCTTTGTGAACGAGAAACTTCCCTTCGAAATCGAAATTCTCGCGCGGCGACCAGATCAAGTTCACCACATCCAGCCATTCCTGGGCGTAATCGTATCGCAAATCATGTTCGCGCTGTCGTACACCGAACATTTCGAACTCACCCTCGTTCCAGCCCACCACGAGGTTGAGCCCGAACCGGCCCTCGCCAACATGATCGGCTGTCACCATTTGTTTCGCTGCCATTATGGGGTTGAACAGCGGCGCGTGCACGGTGCCGAACACGGTAATGCGACGCGTAGCTCCCAACAGGGCTGTCGCCCAGGTGAGGGTCTCAAGCGTTGCGGCCTGGTAGTCGCCCCGTGGTCCGTACGACTTCCAGCGTGCGATCGGCAGCATGAAATCGATGCCGGCGTCATCCGCCAAGCGTGCGAGCCGCAGATTGTCGGGCCATGTGCCCGACCAGCGCTCGGGCACGGTCGTGACGGCTCGTCCGCAGGAGCAATTTGCCCCAAACAGGCCAATTTTGAGCCGGTTTTGATTGTACATGGACAGACGATCTGGATTGGATGCGGCTCGCATCGGCGCCTTCCCCTCGTGTTCGAACGGCACCCGTTATGTCCCATGAATCGGCTTTGGCCAGCGTGGGCAGGATTGGGTAGACTAGCCGCGGGTATGCGCTAGAGTTCCTTCTTTGTACAACCTGGCATTGTTTTGTTGTACAACCTGGCATTGTTTTATTGTACGATTGCCGCTGCGCAACAGGGGCGGCAGAGTGCCGAGGGCGGAATGCAGAAGGCGTCGTGGTGAACCCAGTATGACCTTTCGCACCCTGGTCGGGCTTGCCATTGGGCTCATCATCATCGGGATGGTCGCTACCGCGGCGACGATCTGGGCATGGCGGCGCGATACGACCAGCGCTGCCATCCGGGATATCAGCAATATTTCGACCGTACTGGCGGAGCAGACGTCCCGTTCGGTGCAGTCGATCGATCTCGTACTCTCAGACACCGTGGACAAGCTCCAGGCCATGGGAGCGATTTCGTCCGACGGATTCCGGCGTGTGGCTCATAGTAAGGAGGTTTATGACATTCTCATCGATCGCCTGCAGCACCTGTCACAGGCGACTGTGATAAGTTTGAGCGATAATACAGGCGCGCTCCTGAATACGACCCGCAGTTGGCCACCTCCGTTGCTGAACTTGACTAACCGCGACCACTTTCTTCACGCCAAGGGTAATCGCGATCGCAATCTTTACATCGCCGGCCCAGTTCTCAGCTTGGTTTCAGATATCTCGACGATCTACTGGAGCAGGCGAATCGAATCTCGGGATGGGGAATTCCTCGGCATCATCGTAGCCGGTTCGGAAGTTTCCTATTTCAGACACATCTACGACTCGATCCAATCGTTCCCCGGACTGGCCTTTACGCTGTTGCGCGACGACGGCACTTTTCTGGTGCGTCACCCGATCGGGAAGGACAGCGATGTGTCGAAAATGCCGATCGATTCGCCCTGGTACCGGGTCGTATCGCAAGGCGGGGGGTCCTACCGGTCGGTGGGCGTGTTTGGCGGCAACCCGCGGCTCGTTGCTGTGCGGCCACTGCGCGACTATCCGTTGGTGGTCGACGTCAGCATCGATGAAGCCCAGGCGCTCGCGCCGTGGTGGCGGCGGGCAATCTTCATCGCTGTCGGCTCGCTGTTGATGGTGATCTGCAGCGTATTACTGGTGAAGGCGCTTACCAGCCAGTTCCATAGGCTCAAGCAATCGGAAGCCTCGCTTGCCGAGCGCGAGGCGATGTTGGCGGAGAAGTCGAGTCAGCTCGAGGTCGCCCACATGCAGATCGACGCCGCGCTCAACAATATCCCGCAGGGATTACTGATGTTCGACGCTGCCGCCCGTCTCGTGGTCATCAATGAGCGGTATATCGAGATGTATGGTCTGTCGCGGGACGTGGTGAAGCCGGGCTGCAGTCTGCGGACACTCATTCAGCACCGCAAGGACGTTGGGCTGTTCAAAGGCGATCCGGAGCAATACTGCAGTCAGATTCTGAAGACGATTGCCGCCGGAAAGGCCGCCGGGCAGCTGATCGAGACGACGGACGGGCGCACCATCTACGCGGTGCAGCAGCCGCTGGCGGATGGCGGCTGGGTAGTCACCCACGACGACATCACCGAGCGCAAGCGCGCTGAAGAAAAGATGGCTTTCATGGCGCGTCATGATGCGCTGACGGGGCTCGCCAATCGGGTGCTGCTGCACGAAAAGATGGAGGAAGCGCTGGTGCGGCTGCGCCGGCGCGGCGAGGCGTTCTCGTTGTTCGTCTTCGATCTCGACTTGTTCAAGTCGGTCAACGACTCTCTAGGGCACCCGATCGGGGATCTGCTGCTCACGGCGGTTGCGCAGCGGTTGCGGTCATGCACGCGCGAGACCGACACGGTAGCGCGGCTCGGGGGCGACGAGTTCGCGCTGCTGCAGAGCGTCGAGGGCAACCAGCGCGACGCGGCGCTTGCTCTCGCTACGCGCTTGCTCGACGCGATCAACGCGCCGTATGAGGTCGAAGGCCACCCCATCCTGATCGGCGCCAGTATCGGCATCGTACTGGCGCCTAACGACGGGCTTGAAGTCGAGCAGTTGTTGAAGAATGCGGACCTCGCGCTTTATCGCGCCAAAGCTGAGGGCCGCAACGGATTCCGCCTGTTCGAGCCCGCAATGGATGCGGAAGCGCGCTCGCGCCATTCGCTGCAGGTTGATCTGCGCGCCTCGATCGGACGCGACGAGTTCGAGATTCTCTATCAGACGGTGTTCGATGCCGCGACCCGGGAGCCGCGCTCGGTTGAAGCGCTGGTGCGCTGGTGCCATCCGGCGCGGGGAGTTGTCGAGCCCGACCAGTTCATTCCGGTTGCCGAGGAAATTGGACTTATCTTGCCGCTGGGTGAACGCGTTTTGCGTCGCGCCTGCGCGGACGCGGCGACTTGGCCGGCAGACATCAAGGTCGCTGTGAACCTGTCTCCACTGCAATTCCGGACCGGCCAGCTGGTCGAGACGATCATGTCTGCCTTGGCCGACTCGGGCCTGCCGGCCAGCCGGCTCGAGCTTGAGATCACCGAATCGGTATTGCTGCAGAAGAACGCCGCCAATCTAAGCACGCTGCATGAACTGCGCAGCCTCGGCGTCTCCATTGTGCTGGATGATTTCGGCACAGGTTATTCCTCCCTCAGCTATTTGCGCACGTTCCCGTTCGACAAGATCAAGATCGACAAGTCCTTCGTGCATGAATTGACCATGCGGCCGGAATGCGCCGCAATCGTTGACGCCGTTACCGCGCTCGGCCGCGGCCTCAATATGATCACGACCGCGGAGGGGGTTGAGACCGAGGAGCAATTTGCTCTTCTGCGCGCGGCCGGGGTCGATCATGTGCAGGGCTATCTGTTCAGTCACCCTTGCCTCGTCTCCCAGCTCGCATTCGAACACCGGCGCATCGCCGCGAAGGGTGGAAGAGCCGCCTGAGCTGACGGGTCGCAACACGATCCGGGCTGCCATGCAGGCCGCGATTCCGACCGCGACCGTGTTGTCCTCGTAAGCTCCGGATTGCTATCAAGAGGCGGACTACCGTGAACAATACAGAACGCGCGATGAGGGTTTGCTGAATGCATCGCGCCAGGGGAGTGCGCGATGAAATATGGTGTCTTCGATCATATGGATCTGGGCGGCGGCTCACTTGCCGAGCAGTACGACAGCCGCCTGCGGTTGGTCGAAGCCTACGATCGCGCCGGCTTCCATGCGTATCATCTCGCGGAACATCACGCGACGCCGCTCGGCATGGCCCCGTCTCCTGCTGTGTTTCTGGCGGCCGTCGCCCAGCGTACCCGCCGGCTACGCTTTGGCCCGTTGGTTTACATCCTCACGCTGCAGAACCCGCTGCGCGCCTATGAAGAGATTTGCATGCTGGATCAGATGAGCGGCGGGCGGGTCGAGCTCGGGATGGGCAAGGGGATTTCGCCCATCGAACTCGCGTTCTTCGGCGCCAACCCCGGGGAGGCGCAGGCGGTCTACCTGGAAGCGAACGCCGTCATCATGAAGGCGTTCTCGGTAGAGCGACTGACGCACCACGGCACCCATTTCCATTTCGAGGATGTGCCGATCGAACTCAAGCCCGTGCAACGCCCGCATCCGCCGCTGTGGCTGGGGATGGGCAATCCAGACCACACGCGGCACGCGGCGCAGAATAAGATCAATATGGTGTGCAACGGCACCACCGCTCAGGTCCGCATCATGACCGACCGCTACCGAGAGGAGTGGGACAAGGCAGGCGGGAGTCCCGAGGCGATTCCATTCCTCGGCGTCAATCGGCACATCGTCGTGGCCGACACGGACGCGGAGGCCCATCGGATCGCCAAGCCGGCCTATGAGCGCTGGTATGAAAGCTTCTCCAGGCTCTGGCGCGAAAAAGGGCAGTCTCCGCCCGGCGCCGGCTATCCGCCGGATTTCGATGAACTGATCCGTCGCAGCTTCTGCATTGTGGGCTCGCCAAAGACCGTGCGCGACATGTTGGCGGAGCAGATCGAGCAAGCGGGGATCAATTACCTGCTGTGCCGGCTTTGCTTCGGTAGCCTGTCGTTCGAACAAGCGAGCCGCTCGGTCGCGCTGTTTGCAGAGCATGCGATGCCTGTGGTGAAGAAGGCGGCGTAGGCACCGCATCGGACTCGGTAGGGTGGGCATCGCGCCGGAGCGATCGCCAGGTAGCCTGGCGGTGCCATCGCGATGCCCACCGTACCGCCAACCCATGGCGCCGAAATCGGCGCGTCAGGCCGTCACAGGCACTTGCGACAAAAAGTTTAGCGTGGCTGGCGGCAAAAGCTTTACGGCTTTAGCGTAGTCACTATGCTCGACCAAATCACCCGCGCAGACGGGCGCACGGGATCGAGCGAAACCTGGGAGGCAAGCGATGCCAAGGCGAGGGCCTAAGGTCGGATCACCGCGACAGCGACGTCGGGCCCGCGGCGCCTGAGTTGAGCATGGACGATCTCCAAGCTGCGCTCCTGCTGGCTTTGCAAGCAATTCTCAGCGGCATCCTGGTCGGCGGCGTCTACGGCGTGCTGTCGATCGGACTCAGTCTCGCCTTCGGAGTGATGCGGATTGTAAACTTCGCGCATGGCGAACTCGTCATGTACGGCATGTACGCCGGCGTCATCGCGTCCAAGAGCTTCGGCATCGATCCGCTGTTCATCTTGCCGGTAAGCTTTGTCGTGATGGCGCTGATCGGATCAGCTCAGTATCAGCTGGTGTTCAAACATTTCGTGGGGCACGCCACGCTGCAGCAGTTGCTCGCCGCCATCGGTTGCGCACTGGTGCTGCAGATGATCGCCCAGATCATTTTCGGCGCAGATACCCGGACCGCGACGTCGTTCTTCAGCGGGCAATACGTCATCTTCGGGCCGTTCTTTCTGTCGATGCCGCAAATCGTGGCGTTCGCGGTGGCAGTGGTCGCGACGCTCCTGGTCGAACTGCTGCTGCACACAACGACCTGGGGCAAGGCGGTGCGGGCCGTCGCCGACGACATGGAGACCGCGAAGCTCGTCGGCGTGAACGCGTCCTTCATCAATATTGGCGCGTTTGCGCTCTCCGCCGGGCTGGCCGGCCTCGCCGGCAGCGTCCTGGTTACCTATTTCCCGACCTATCCGTCGGTTGGCTTCAGCCTCATGCCGATCATCATCATCGCGACGACGATCGGCGGCCTCGGCAGCATCGGCGGCACGTTTTTGGGCGGGATCTGCTGCGGCATCATTCAACAAATGACCGCGATGTTGTGGAACTCCGCGCTCCAGGACGTGCCGCTCTATGTCCTGCTGATGTTATTCATCGCGTTCCGGCCGACGGGCTTCTTCGGACTGAGGTCAGAATAGAATGGAAGCCGCATTGCCCGAGAGCGCGAGGGGCGGAGTCGCCAAGCCGTCGAGCGAGGCAGACGCGCGCCGCCGGCGCGCGTTCATCTACGGCCTGATCGCTTTCCTGCTGGTCGCCAGCCTGCCGTTTCTGCCGGTCAACAACTACATCATCGCCGCGGTCGTTCGCGCGCTGATCTTCATTTCGCTCGGCCAGGCTTGGAACGTCGTCGCGGGCATCGGCGGCTTGTTGTCGCTCGGACATGGCGTCTTCCTGGGTATCGGCTGTTATACGACGGGCATCCTCTTCAACCAGTACGGCATCCCGCCCTGGCTCGGCGTATGGGTCGGTGCCGTGCTTTCGCTCCTGGTCGCGCTCGTCATGGGCAGCATGACGCTGCGTATGCGCGGGGTCTTCTTCGCGCTCGCGACCGTCGCGGCTTCGCTCGCCATGGTGCAAATCTCGCGTCATTTCGTGGATCTGACTGGCGGAGCGGATGGTCTCGCGCTGAAGTTCTTCGGCAATTCCTGGTGGGCCGCGCAATCGCGCACACCGGCGCCGTTTCTTTATGCGTCGCTTGCGTTCGTGACGCTCTATTACTGGATCACGCGCTGGATCCTGAATAGCAAGCTCGGCCTGGAAATGCAGGCTGTGCGCGATGACGAAGTGGCTGCCGCGGCGGCGGGCGTTGCGGTGTTCCGCACCAAGATGCTGGGCCTGCTGGTGAGCGCCGCCATGACCGCCTTGGCGGCCGGCCTCTATATGCAGTTTTACATGGCGATCGATCCGGAAGCGGCCTTCGGGCTCTCGCAGGCGATCCAGTTGCAGTTGCCGGCCCTCATCGGCGGGCTCGGTACCGCCTGGGGTCCAATCATCGGCGGCGCAGTGATGATCTTCCTGTCCGAGGTGACGAACTGGGGCGGCACCAAGATCGGGGTTTCGGGCGTCGATATCCTGGTTTACGGCCTGATGCTGCTGGTGGTGGTGCTCTATGCCCCGAAGGGGATTGTCGGCTCGGTCCTGCGCAATGCGATGAAAGGAGCCGATCGGTGAACGCTCCGGCAGTCGCGCTCGAGGTCCGCAACATCGCCCGTAATTTCGGGGGCGTGGTGGCGCTGCGCGACGTCACCTTCTCGGTGCGCGAGGGCGAAGTGGTCGGCCTGATCGGCCCGAACGGCGCCGGCAAGTCGACCCTGTTTGAGATCGTCAGCGGCAATATCCGCCCTTCGGGTGGGCGCGTCGCCTATTTTGGCCGCGACTGCACCACAATGGCGAGCCACCTGCGCCGTCGTGCTGGGATGTGCCGCACGTTCCAGAAAGTGCGGTTGTTCGAAAGCATGACGGTTCGTCAAAACATCAGCGTCGCTGCGTCGCAGTGCCTGCCCAAAGGGCGCGATCTCGGCGAAGAGGTGAATAACATCCTGGCGCAGATGCGCCTGGAGCATCAGGCCGAGCGGCGCCCCTCGGAACTGACCTTGGCAGACCGCAAACGGGTCGAGATCGGCCGCGCGATCGCAGGCCATTGCCGGTTGCTGATGCTGGACGAGAGCCTCTCGGGGCTCACCCATGACGAGGCCGAACACCTGATCGACGAGATCATGCAGCTCAATCGTGCGCGCGGCATTACGGTGATCGTGGTCGAGCACGTGCTCTCCGTGCTCGCCGCCATGGTGCAGCGCCTGGTCGTGCTGCACAACGCAACCGTGATTGCCGACGGCACTCCCAGCGAGGTGGCGCACGACCCGGTCGTCATCGAGGCTTATCTCGGAACCAAGCAGAAGGCTCTGCGATGACGCTGCTTGCGATCGACAAACTGAGCGTGGCCTATGGCGATTTGTTCGCTGTGCGGGAAGTCTCCTTCAGTATTGACGAAGGCATCGTGTTCGTTCTGCTCGGCGCCAACGGCGCGGGCAAGACCAGCATCCTGCGCTCGATTTCCGGGCTCACTCCGGCGCGCTCCGGAAGCGTGATGGCAGAGGGGAAGAGCATCGTGGGATTTTCCCCGCATGAAGTGGCGCGCGCCGGGATTTCGCATGTGCCGGAGGGTCGGCGAATCTTCCCCAACCTCACGGTCGAGGACAATCTGATCGTCAGCTTCATCCCGGCTCGGGCGCCCATGCCAGCAGCCCAGGCGCTGGCTGCCGTGTATGCGTTGTTCCCCCGCCTCGCTGAACGCCGCAAGCAGGCCGGTGGCACGTTGTCGGGTGGCGAGCAGCAGATGCTCGCCATCGGCCGCGCCATGATGAATTTTCCGAAATTGTTGATGCTTGACGAGCCATCGCTCGGATTGTCGCCAGTTCTTGCTGATCTCGTGTTCGAACGCTTGGCCGAGATCAAGCGACAGGGCACGACCATCCTGCTGGTCGAACAGAACGCCACGTGCCTCGAGCTCGCAACGCGCGGCGTCATCCTGGCAAATGGTCACGTGGTGCTGGCGGGCGATCGCCATGCCTTACAGGATTCCGATTTTGTGCGCCGGGCTTACCTTGGCGTGTGAGCGCAATATCCGGCCTTCGTCGCAGTGACTTAGCCGGAGTAATAAACAGTAGGAGTTTGGGCCGGAGACGAAACCACGCTTACCGATGACCAGGCGCCGCAGAGCGTCCCGCATCAGATCAGGGAGGACGACATGAAGCTTACCCGTAGAACGGGTCTCAAGATCCTTGCGGCCGGGACGGCGGCGATCGCCTGTCCAGGTATCATTCGCGCCGAAGAAGAGGAGGTCGTCATCGGTGCGCCCAACTCGCTTACCGGGGGGCTTGGTGAGAATGGTCAGCGGGCAACGGCGGGAATGCAGATCGCCATTGACCAGACTAATCGCGAAGGCGGGATCAAGTCGCTGGGAGGAGCCAAGCTCAAACTGGTCATCGCCGATACCTCAACGGAAAATCCGACCCAGGCGGCGAGCGTGACCCGGCGGATGCTCGATCAGGATAAGTCCGTCGCATTGCTGGGCGCGACGAGCAGCGCCATGACACTTGCGGCTCAGGTGGAGGCCGAAAAGTCGGAGGTCCCGATCATTACCGGCTCTTACGCCGACGGCCTCGTTACACGCGGCTATAAATACACCTTCAAGATCACGCCCCAGGGCGGGGCGGTGTGGAACGGGCAGATGTCGAGCGGCTATGACATGTGGAAGGCTTCCAAGGGCAGCCCGCCGAAGTCAGCCCTCATTTTCATGAGCAACGACGCGGTCGGCCTCGTCGTACAGAAGCAATTGCCGGAGCACGCCAAGTCAATCAACCTGGATGTGCCGTTCTCGCAGTCGTACCAGATGGGGCTTAGCGATCCCTCAGTCGCGGTCGCGCCGGTGCTCCGTTACAAGCCCGATATGATTTTCCTGGGCGGCTTTGTGAACGACATTATCCTGATCATCAAAGCGCTCCGCGGGGTCGGCGTGACGGCCCCGATCTTCGGTGCGGGTCCGGCGGGATCTGATTCGGTCGGCCAGGGGCTTGGGGCCGCATCGGACCGGTTCTTTACGCCGATGGCATGGAACTGGGACATGACGATGCCGGGCAACAAAGAGTTCGTGGAGGCCTATCACAAAGCCTATCCGAGCAATCCATATCCACCGGCCAACGAGCAACTCGGGCAGGGCTACGTGTGTGGGATGATTATACGTCAGGCCCTTGAGAAAGCGGCGAGCCGCGATTCGAAGAAAATCCGTGATGTGTTGGCGAGCGCCGAGTTCACGGGTCTTACCTATCCCAACCCCACGGTGAAATTCGGTCCCGATGGCCTCAACGTCAACAACAAAGAAATACTTGCCGAATGGATCAAAGGCGAGCTTCGCACGGTGTGGCCGAAAGAAAATCAGGCGATGGCGCCGCTGCTATAGTCAGCGGATTGCATCCTCGGCGCGCGCGCTCTGGTTGGCCGCGCGGCCACGGGGATCAGCCCGCAGCACGGCACCGAGCAGCGATTTGGTGTAGTCGTGCTGCGGCACTTCGAAGATGCGCTCGACCGGTCCCATTTCGACAATGCGTCCGCGATACATAACGGCGACGCGGTCGGCCAGGTAGCGCACCACGCCCATGTCGTGGCTGATGAACACGTAGGTCAGCGATAGCCGCTCCCGCAGGTCTTGCAGCAGATTAAGGATCTGCGCCTGGATGGAAACGTCGAGCGCCGATGTCGGCTCGTCGAGGATCACGAGGTCGGGCTGCACGACCAGCGCGCGGGCGATCGCGACACGCTGTCGTTGACCGCCGGACATCTGTATTGGATAGGAGTCGAGCAGGCGCCGGGCCAGTCCCACGCGCTGGCTCATGTCCGTCACGCGATCGCGCCGTTCGGCGCGCGAACCGATTCCCTGCACGCTCAACGGAAACTCGATGATCTGAGCGACGGTTTTGCGCGGGTTGAGGGACGCGAACGGATCTTGGAATACCGGCTGCACTTTGCGGGCGATGTCGCGCGGGTCGAGTGCGGTGAGCGGCTTGTTGTCGAGCAAGATGCTGCCGCCACTGGGCTGCATCAAGCCAAGCAGCATGCGGCCCAGCGTGGTTTTGCCGCTGCCGGATTCACCGACGATCGCCAGTACCTCGCCGCGCTGCACGTCCAGCTCAACGCCCTCGACGGCCCGGATTGGTTGCGACTTGCGAATGAGGCCGCCGACCTCGAATGTTTTCTCGACCCCACGGCAGACCAGCACGGCGCCCTCGTCGCCGTTTTCAGCTTCGGCCGCCGTGGCATCGGTGTTCGCCGCAGTCGGCTGCGCCGTCGCGGACAGCTCCGCCGAACGGATGCAGCGCACGTCGCGTCCCGGCGCGCGCGTTTGCAGCAGGATGCCCCGGCCCTGGGCGCAGGGCGCAATTGCGAACGCGCACCGGTTTCGGAACGAGCACCCGAGCCGGGCGCCGATCGTGGTCGGCACCAGTCCAGGGATGGTTCCCAAGCGACGGCTTTCTGCGCGAGACCCTGATGGAACGCAGGCGAGCAAGCCCCGCGTATAGGGGTGAAGCGGCTCGGTGAATATGTCGAACACCGTTCCACTCTCGACGATCTCGCCTGCGTACATCACCGCCACACGGTCGGCGACTTGTGCGACGACTCCGAGGTCGTGCGTGATCAGCACCAGCGCCATGCCGAATTCGCGTTGCAGATCCTTGAGCAACGCTATGATCTGCGCCTGGATCGTCACGTCCAGTGCCGTCGTTGGCTCATCGGCGATGATCAAGGTCGGCTCGCACATGAGCGCCATCGCGATCATCATGCGCTGGCGCAATCCGCCGGAGAGCTCATGCGGGTATTGGCGCAGCCGGACGCTTGGCTGCGATACGCCGCAACGCTGCAGCAGGTATTCTGCCCGCGTCCATGCGGCGCGCGCCGGGCCGCCGCGATGGCGCTGATAGGTTTCGATCAGTTGATTGCGGATCGTGTAGACCGGATTGAGTGCCGTCATCGGGTCTTGGAAAATCATCGCGATGCGATCACCGCGCAGGTCCGCCAGCGCACGCGCATCGAGGGTGCGGAGATCGCGCCCGCGGAAGCTGATTGCTTGTGCGGTGACCGCGGCATTTGCCGGCAATAATCCGAGGACCGAGAGGGCCGTGAGAGTCTTGCCGCAGCCCGATTCGCCAACCAGACAGAGCGTTTCCGCAGGGTCGACGCTGAAACTCACGCCGGACACCGCCTGAAGGCGCCCCGCCGGAGTTGCGATTGCGACCGAGAGGTCCTCAACGCGTAATTCGGGGCCAATGCTTCCGGTCGTGTGAGCAGTTCCGGCGCTCAAGGGGTTACCTCCACCACTCTCTTACATGAATTTTCGATGAATTCCATTTTCAGGACGCATTCATGGCCATACCCTTAGCGTGCAGGTGGGCGACTACAATAGAATTTGCATGGCTGGTTGGGCACAAATTCGTCGTCCCACGATCCCGGTTCTCGCCGCCGCAGGACTGATGGTCGCGACGCTCGTATCGATGGCGTCCGCCGGGCAAGGGCCAAGTATCGTCGCGCTCTCCGGGCAAGACTTAGCGCTCCTCAATCGCGTCACCTGGGGCGCCAATAGCTCCAGTGCTGCTATCTTCGCAAAACTCGGTGCGAACGGCTTCATCGAGCAGCAGCTGCGCCCGTCCGCGGAGAGCCGATTGCCGCCGGCGGCGCAGGCGCAGATCGACGCCATGACGATTTCATCCACCCCTGTCGACATTCTGGCTGATGATATGGACCGTCAGCTCAAGGCGGCCAATGCATTAGCTGATCCGGAGCAGAAGCAGGGGGCGCAGCGCGCCTATCAAGACGCCATGAACCGATTCGCGCGCGAGGCAGTCGTTCGTTCGCTGTTGCGCGACGTCTACTCGCCTGATCAGCTCAAGGAACAACTGACGTGGTTCTGGATGAACCATTTCAATGTGTTCAGCGGCAAGGCGAATATTCGCGCGCTTGTTGGTGATTACGAAGATCGGGCAATCCGGCCACACGTGCTGGGACATTTCCGCGATTTGCTCGCCGCGACCCTGCATCACCCGGCGATGCTCATGTATCTGGACAACAATCAGAACGCGACGGGCCATATCAACGAGAACTATGCACGCGAAATCATGGAGCTGCATACGCTGGGCGTCGATGCCGGTTACACGCAGAACGATGTGCAGGAGCTCGCGCGCATTCTCACTGGAGTCGGTGTCCCCCAACCGGGGAATTTCCCCAAGCTGAAGCCCGAACTGCAGGGGCAATACGTTCGCGACGGATTGTTCGAGTTCAATCCCAACCGGCACGATTATGGGGACAAGACTTTTCTGGGTCATCGGATTGCGGGCGCGGGGCTGGCCGAGGTCGATGAGGCGCTCGACATCCTCAGTCGCGCTCCGGCAACGTCGCGCTTCATCTGCCGAAAACTGGCGCTGTTCTTTGTCTCCGATCATCCGCCCGCCGCATTGGTTGATCGGATGGCGGCGACATTCAGGGAGACGGATGGCGACATCGCGGCGGTGCTGCGCCTGCTCTTCCACGCGCCGGAGTTCACGATGTCGCTCGGGGCGCGCGTGAAGGACCCGATCCACTACGTGGTATCGGCAGTGCGGCTCGCTTACGACGACAAGGTCGTGCTCAACGCCGCACCCATGCAGGGGTGGCTCACGCGGCTCGCGGAGCCGCTCTACGGTCACGAGACGCCGGACGGCTATCCACTGACCGAGCCATCCTGGGTTGGTCCTGGCCAACTCGCCACGCGCTTCGAAATCGCCCGCGGCGTCGGATCGGGATCGGCAGGTCTGTTCAAGCTCGACGGTCCAGGTCAGACCGATCAACCGGCGTTTCCACAGATCGCCAATGCGCTCTACTTCAATTCGGTGCGCGCGACCTTAAACGGATCAACGGTTACCGCGCTCGACCAAGCCGTGTCGCCGCAGGATTGGAACACGTTGTTTCTAGCTTCACCGGAGTTCATGCGCCGTTAGCGATGAGCGTGAGGAAATGTCCGATGTTCTCCCAGCTTAGATCGCCTGTAGGGACGTTCAGGGGAATACTTATCGGTGCGTTGGCCTCAGTGGCGGCGCTGTCACCCGGTGCCGCGACGCCGGAAGCCGGACTGGCAACCCCCGCTGCGCCGCCGGCATCCTTGTCGGCCGGCGACCTCTCGTTGCTCAATCGTATCACGTGGGGGGCCAACGCATCCACGGCTGGACGGTTCGCTCGGATCGGCCCTGAGGCATTCATTCGCGAACAACTACATCCGGCACCGGGCGAGCGGTTGCCGCCAGTAGTGCAGGCACAAATCGACGCGCTGAAGATTTCGCA
Source organism: Xanthobacteraceae bacterium (assembly GCA_019241285.1). Classification (GTDB taxonomy): domain Bacteria; phylum Pseudomonadota; class Alphaproteobacteria; order Rhizobiales; family Xanthobacteraceae; genus JAFAXD01. The sequence goes on from JAFAXD010000182.1 coordinate 18,735, forward strand.
AAAGCCGGCCGCATCGCTCGCGATCGAGCTCGAACAGCAGCGGCGGGATGCCAACGCGATCACTGACTTGGATCAAAAGCGCGACGCCCGCCGCGCCTACCGGCAGGCCCTGGCCGACCTGCGACGTGAGGCGGCGACGCGGTCACTGCTGCGCGATCTCTATTCGCCCGATCAACTTAAGGAGCAATTAACCTGGTTCTGGCTCAACCACTTCAACGTCAGTGCCAACAAGGGCAACATTCGCGCGCTGATCGGGGACTATGAGGAGACGGCCATCCGTCGGCACGCATTGGGCCGTTTTCGCGATCTCCTGGCCGCAACACTGCATCACCCTGCGATGCTGATCTATCTGGACAACAATCGTAATGCGGCTGGTCAGATCAATGAAAACTATGCGCGCGAGATCATGGAACTGCACAGCCTCGGCGTGGCGTCCGGCTACACCCAGAAAGACGTACAGGAACTCGCCCGCATTCTGACAGGTGTTGGCGTCAACCTCACGCCGGAAGGTCCCAAAGTAAGGCCAGCTTTACGCGGTCAGCTGGTGCGTGATGGCGTGTTTGTATTCAACCCGAACCGGCACGACTATGGTGACAAGATATTTCTAGGCCACCGAATAGAGGGACGCGGGTTGGCTGAAGTCGATCAGGCGCTCGACATTCTCAGTCGCGCGCCGGCGACATCGCGTTTTATCAGCCGCAAACTCGCGGTCTATTTTGTTTCCGATGATCCGCCCGCTGCGCTGGTGGAGCGCATGGCCGCGACCTTCCGGAAGACGGACGGTGATGTCGCAGCGGTGCTTGAGACCATGTTCAACTCGACCGAATTCAAAACTTCGCTAGGCACTCGGTTCAAGGATCCGATGCACTTCGTGCTCTCCGCAATCCGGCTTGCCTACGATGACCGAGTGATCGTCAACACGCTGCCACTGCAGAACTGGTTGAACCGGATGGCGGAGCCTCTGTACGGTCGGCAAACGCCCGATGGTTACAGCCTTGCCGAGGCAGCCTGGACAAGTCCGGGCCAGATGGCGACGCGCTTCGAGATCGCTCGGGTGATCGGTTCAGGCGCGGCGCCGCTGTTTCGCACCCAGGGCTTGGCCGAGCCGGTCGAACCGGTGCCCATCCAACTCGCTGAAAATCCGTCGTTGGAGGGGATGCAGTCTCGGCTCGGTCAACAAACGCGCGAAGCACTCAACACGGCGACGACTGCGCGGGATTGGAACACGCTGTTCCTGGCCTCGCCTGAATTTATGCGCCGTTAAAGAGGAGACGTCCAATGAACCGCCGTGAAGTTCTCAAAGCGATTGCCCTCACAGCGCCACTGACGGTGGGCGGCCGCTTGTACGCAGCGCCGTGGACCAGCACGCGTCTGCTCGTGGTGTTCCTGCGCGGCGCCTACGACGCGGCCAATGTCGTGGTGCCGGTCTCGAGCGAGTTCTACTATCAATCGCGCCCGACCCTGGCGATCGCGAAGCCGAACACGAATGATCCGAATGCAGCGTTGCCGCTTGACCGTGATTGGGCATTGCACCCGGCGCTCAAGGAAACACTCTATCCGCTCTACCAAAAGAACCAGCTCGCGTTTGTGCCGTTCGCAGGCACCGACGACACCAGCCGCAGCCACTTCGAAACCCAGGACTCGATCGAACTTGGGCAGTCCCTCAACGGGACCCGGGATTTTCAATCGGGGTTTATGAGTCGGCTCGCGGATCAGCTCACAGACGTGAAACCTATCGCCTTCACCGACCAGCTGCCGCTCGTCTTCCGGGGCGGTGGTGCACCAATTCCCAACATGGGGCTGAACAGCGTTGCCAAGCCTGGAGTCGACGAACGCCAGGCAAGTCTGATCATGAACATGTATCGCGGCACCAATCTCGAGGCCAACGTCACCCAAGGTTTTGTGGTCCGCGATCAGGTCTATGAGACGGTATCGGCCGAAATGCAGGAGGCCAATCGGAGCGCCGTGATGCCGCGCGGCTTCGAACTTGCGGCCCGCCGCATTGCCAGCCTCATGAACAACCGTTTCAACCTGGGTTTCGTCGATGTCGGCGGTTGGGATACCCACGTCAATCAAGGCGGTGCTGCCGGTTATCTGGCCACCCGGCTCGCGGAGCTCGGGCGTGGCCTGGCGGGGTTCGCGCAGGCCAGCGGACCTGCCTGGAATGATACGATCGTCATCGTGATCAGCGAATTTGGTCGAACTTTTCGCGAGAACGGCGACCACGGCACCGATCATGGTCACGGTAGTGTGTATTGGGTGCTGGGCGGCGGCATCAAAGGCGGCCGGCTTGTCGGCGGACAGGTCAAGGTGGAGCAGGCGACGCTGTTCCAGAACCGCGACTACCCGGTGATCAACGAATATCGCGCGATCCTCGCAGGCCTGTTTGGGCGGGTGTATGGGCTGCAAGGGGATCGGTTGGAGAAAATCTTTCCCGGAGCGCGGCCTAAGGATCTCGCTTTGGTGTAGTTGTAACCAGTCTGTCAGACGCCAGCGCCGGCTTGCTTGCGGTCGTTCTCAATAGCCGTATAGAACTCGCGCTTGGATTGGAACATGCGCATGTCGGCGCGTTTGACCACCGCTTCCAAGCGATCGCCCGGACGGCTGGTTGCCGCTCCCATCGACAGACCCAAGGTTGATCCGGTGTAGAACTGATTGTTGATCTCGATCAATCTATTGATGTTGGCGATCATCAGCTCGCCTTCGCGCTCGTCTGCCGCCGGCATCAGGATCGCGAACTCGTCGCCGCCGATCCGCGCCGCATGATTGGGCTTCAGCACGGCTTCGCTCAGCACTTCGCCGGCCCGCCGCAGCAGTGCGTCGCCGGCGGCGTGGCCCCACTGGTCATTGGTGATTTTCAGGCCGTTGAGATCGGCAACGATGATCGTGACCGGATAGGGTCCTTTGCGCTCCAGACGGTTGAGTTCGTCCACGTAAAAAGAGCGGTTATAGAGCTTGGTCAGGACATCATGCTGTCCGAGATACTCCAGATAGGCCTCGGCTTTCTTGCGCGCCGTAATGTCGGTCAAGGCCACCTGTACCAACGACCAGTCATGCTCGTGCCCGGGTAAAACCGAGAACTGCAGGTGAAAATGCAGCTCGCTGCCGTCGAGTGCGTAGTTGACGACCTCTCGTTGCTGAAAAAGCTTGCCTTGCCAAAGGTCGATCAATTGTTCGCGGAAATGCTCCAGCATTTCATCGCGAAAGACGTCGCTCAGCCTGCTGAGGAGGGTGGCTTTGTCAGGTGCGGAAAACTGCAAGAGCGTGTGCTTGTTGACGTCAATGACCCGGATCTCGCTCATGCAGCGCGCCACGAACTCCGGATGCACGTCGGTGAAGACGCGCAAATCGGTGATGCCGCGGCAACGGATTTCGTCCATCAATCGTTTGATGCTGCTGAAATCCTCGACCCACAGCGAAACGGGCGAATGTTCGAACAGCCCGCGTGCATATTGCTCGCTTAACGCGAGCGCCCGACGCGCGGACTCACGCGCTGTGACGTCTTCCAGCACGACCAGAACGCAGCTCCAGTCGTGCTCGTGACCCGGTAACACGGTTCCCTTCAGATCAATTTCGATCCGTCGGCCGGAAAGAGTGTAGTTCACGGAGTGGCTGACGAATTGGCCGCGGCCTTCCCACAGTTGCACCAGTTCGTCGACGAACGCGTGGAACATGTCGTCGCGAAAGACCCGTCCGAGGTTTTCCACCAGGTGATTGAGGTTATCGGCCTCAAACAGCGTCAGCGTTCGTCGATTGACTTTGATGACGCGGAACCGCTCGGAACACGCCTTGATTCGATCAGGATCCGCACGCAGGAAGTCACGCAAATTCGTGACACCTGCCGCCTTCCAGTCAGCAAACAGGGCCTTGACGGCGCTGTAGTCATGCAACCAGAGCGAAACTGGCGCGACGTCGAATGTGTCGGCCTCGTCGTCGCGACGATCCGATCGCACTGCCGTTGCCCCGTGCTGGTCGTGCATACAACGTCCTGCCGATTGTGAACGGGTCGCCCAACCTATTCATGCCGCCCGCGGGAATCGGGCGCAAGGGCCGGATACCGTGAATTCTGGTTGGGCACAACCCGGGCCCGTCTTGCCCACTACAGGCCGGAGATCTCCTGCCCGGACGGGGTTCGGTCACAAGGGGCAGCGACCTGGGGCGCCGTCACCGATATTGAGTTCGCTGGAGGCGACCATTAGGAATTAACAGGAATGACCAAATGAAACTCACAAAAGACGGGGAGGGTACATGAAACGAAGCACGGAACGTATTCTTGTCACTCATGTTGGCAGCCTCGTGCGGCCGCCCGCTATCCGCCAAATCATGGCGGCGCGCGAACAGGATCTCCCGTACGATAACAGCGCTTTTGCCAAGCTCCTGCGTGAGGAGGTGGCGAATGTCGTACATCAACAGGCAGAGACCGGCGTCGATGTGATCAGTGACGGTGAGTACGGCAAAGCCGGGTGGATTCGCTATGTTGCAGAGCGTCTCGGCGGATTCGTTCATCGCGAAGTGAGGCCTGGCGAGAAGGAGTTCAACCCTGTCTATCTGATCCGTGAGGTGGAAAAATTTCCGGAATTTTATGCCGCCTACAATGCTGTCCAATATTATGACTGGCTGCCCCCGCAAGCGGGAAAATCCGAGCTCCGGCAGCAAGGGCCCACGCCTGTTGGCGGCCGCAAGATGTTGTGGGACTGCACCGGTCCGATCAGCTACCATGGACAGGCCGCCGTCACGCAGGATATCGAGAACTTCAAGGCTGCGCTCACCAACGTCAAAGTGGAAGAGGCTTTCCTCCCCGTGGCTGCGCCGATGAGCGCACGCGGACTTTGGGTTAACAGTTACTATCCGAACGAAGATGCTGTCGTCACAGCGCTGGCGGATGCGCTCAGGGAGGAATACCGGGCCATTGTCGATGCGGGTTTTCTGATTCAGCTGGACGACGCATTTCTGGCGCATGAATACGATCGACTGCTCGGCGAAATGGATGAGAAAGAGGTTCACAAATATTGCGAAAGCCGCATCGAACTGCTCAACCACGCGCTCGCCGGCATTCCTGAGGATCGGGTGCGCTATCACGTGTGCTGGGGTAGCTGGAACGCTCCGCATACAACGGATATTCCCCTCAAGACGCTGATTGACCTCATCCTCAAAGTTCGGGCGCAAGCCTATTCGCTGGAGGCCGCGAACCCGCGGCATGAGCATGAATGGCAAGTGTGGAAGGACGTCAAGCTGCCCGACGGCAAAATTCTCATCCCCGGGGTCGTCACACACTCAACGAACGTGGTTGAGCACCCCGAGCTTGTGGCATGGCGCATCAAGAATTTCGCTAATCTGGTCGGTCGTGAGAACGTGCTTGCCGGCACGGACTGCGGATTCTCGCAGAGCTACAATGTCATCCGCGTCCATCCCACTGTGCAGTGGGCCAAGTTGAAATCGCTGGTCGAGGGTGCCCGTCTCGCCTCGAAGGAACTGTATGGGTGATCGGCCAAAGAAAAATTCCCGCTGCAAGGCCAGGTCGGACGCCCGGAGATCCACCCATTCGCGCTGGAAACCTCCGGCAAGCACGCGGCAGCCTAGCTCTGGAAGCGTCAGACCACCGACTGCGCCCAGCTGACCAACGAAGAAATCGTCATAGAGAAACGGCTTGCCGGCGGCACGGCAGACGGTTTCGACATCGCAGTGGACCGGACCAGGAATTGCGGCAATGCGTTCGATTTCTCCGCGCATTACCTCGGCGTCTGAGTAAAACTGAGCGCGATAGTTCGGACTGAACAGCAACAAATATGACTCGATTCCCGGAGCTGCGATCAGGCTAAGGGCGAGGACACCGGCAACGCAATACTCGCGTGCCGCAATACTCATGCCCCAGAACGTCGGTACGAGCGTGATGCGGTCGAACGCAAGCCCGATCGCGACCGCGACGGCGACATACAACTCAAACATCGCGTTGACGTCCGTGCCGGCTCCGATTTTCTGGATAAAAAACCCAGCAAATGTGAAGCCCACGAACGTGGTCGTGAAACGCGCTGCCTCGCTCTTGCGATCGTGCCAGGCCCAAATTGCCCAAGGAATTAACGCGGGGACAAGGGGGCCGAGGCGACCCAAGCTGCCCCAGGCCCGGAGGAACGACATCTCGCGGGGATAAAGAAAAATCTCATCAAAGAACGCGCGTCCGTAGATCATGGTGAAGAGGGTCAAGCCGGCGACCGCCGCGCCGCCGCCCACAAGTGTCGCGCGCAACGCGAGCCAGCGACTGCGTTGTGCCAACAGAAAAAACGTCATCGCCGGAATCGCGATGATTGCTTGCTTGAAAAATCCCGCAATGACCATCAGCAAGATCGGCCCTTCAGCGCCGCGCGCGGGATCGCGGCGCAAGAACCAGACAAACGCCACCATCATGATGGCGAGGGCTGGTACGTGCGGGTCGTTCATCGCCACGTACCAGTCGGCGTAGCGCAGCATGATGCCAAAGAAAAAAAGGCCGCCCAGAATGGCGCCTGGCCACGCTGCCTTAAACTGGCGGATGCACATCACAATGGCTGCAACAAGTACCAAGAGCGCCGCGAACGAGAGGGCGCGGCCGAGGTAAATCGTCTCGAGCCCGAGCTGCGAGAGAGTGCCAGTCAGGTAATACCAAAGGGGAGGGTAGTTATTGGCGATGAGGCCGTTGAGGTCCGGATACAGGACTCCTTGGCCGAACACCGCGTCCGAATGAAATGCGTTCCAGGGTTCCTTGAGGTCGATCTCCATCGGGAAAAAGGCACGCCAGACCGGCCAGACCGCGTAGAGCAGGCAAAGAAAGGTCAAGCCGGCGACAGCCATGATGCTGCTCGGGCGCGCGATCGCGCGCGCCGGCCCCACAACTCCCGCGAGTAGTAAAAAGGCTAACGTTTTCATCCCGCCCCAACCGCTGACCGGCCGGTCAGCACGCCCCTTCAATCGACGCAGTCGCATGAACAGCCGGTGATTGCCGATTATTTTTGGCTATTTGACGGAACAGGAGCGCTCTGTCCAACGAAAGTTCCCTTGGAACGGGGGATTCGCGCGGTATCGCAGTCGCCAAGCCGCTGCGAAGGGGAGTTTGCCGCAGTCCCTGGCCGGGAGCGAGCGAATTAAGGGCCCAACTCCGAAGTCGAAGCCGCCATGGGTCGGATTAGCCCGCAGCACACGCGAGATGGGTAGCCTCGCGCCAACGATCGAGCTCCGCCAGCTCGACACTGGGCCGTTCACGGCGGATCGAGTGACGGCCGACATAGATGGTGCCCTTGTCGCCATCAATCGAGATCCAGTCACCCTCGCCGACGATTGCGTCAGCGAGATGTGCCTGCCTTGCGAGGGGATCGATGTCGAGTGAGTCGCAACCGACCACACTCGGTTTTCCCATCTGGCGCGCCACCAGGGCGGCATGCGCTGTGCGTCCCCCGCGTGCGGTCACAATTCCGGCAGCGGCGGCGAAGCCGCCGACGTCAGAAGTCGATGTATCCGGGCGTACCAAGATGACGGGATCGCCGGTTGCGGACAGACGCTGTGCGCTTTGCGAATCAAAGGCGACACGCCCACAAGCGACGCCTCCGGAAGCGCCGATACCATGCGCCACGGGCTCACCCGCGCCTTCGAGCCTGTCGCGGGCCAGTGCCGCGACATCGAGGGTTGAGAGCTGCTGTAGAGCATGTTGCGGCGTGATGAGCCCTTCGTGCACCAGATCGATGGCAATACGCAGCGCGGCGATCGGCGTGCGCTTGGCGCTGCGCGTCTGTAACATCCAGAGTCGGCCATTCTCGACCGTGAACTCGACGTCCTGCACGTCGCGGAACTCCTGCTCGAGTTCATGCAGGATCCCGCGCAACTGCTCAGCGATGCTGGGCAGGGTGTGCATGAGGGCCGCTTCGGTGTGGGGAGTGCGCCGGCCGGAAACGATGTCCTCGCCTTGCGCGTCAAACAGCACATCGATCACCGGGCGCGCGTCGCCTGTCGATGGATCGCGCGAGAATGCAACGCCCGCGCCAGACGCTGCCCCGCGATTGCCAAACACCATAGCCTGTATGGTCACAGCCGTGCCGGCGAGCCCCTCGAGGTTTTGCAGTCGTCGATATGTTTGAGCGCGTTCACTCATCCAGGACGCGAAGACCGCGCGCGCCGCGTTCGCGAGCTGACGTACCGGATCCTCCAGCCAAGACTCGCGCTCAACGATTTTCTCGTGGGCTGCCGCCAAGCGCTCCAAGGCTTCGCCGTCGAGATCGGATCGCGCGTTGACGTTCTCCGCCCGCAACATCTGTGACGTTGTGGCGTCAAACGGGGCGTTATCGATACCGGCGACGACCGTCCCATAGCTCTCGATGAAACGCGTGCGACAATCCCATGCAAATCGCGGATCGCCCGTCATTCTGATCAAGCCCCGGACGGCCGTTGAGGTCGCGCCGACGTCGAGCACCGTATCCATCATGCCCGGCATCGACCGCGCCGCACCCGATCGGACCGAAACCAAAAGCGGCCGCCGACGGTCGCCCAGGCGCTTGCCGGTTGCTTTTTCCAGAAAATCGACGCCGTACCGCAGCCCGTCCTTGAGTTGGTCCTCAGCCGTCGGATCGCCGGCGACGATGCGGGCACACAAACTGACCGGCAACACGAATGCGGGAGGAACCGGCATGCCGAGCGCGGCCATGCGGGCGAGATTGTGTGCCTTCGCGCCGATCTCATCGACCGAATGGGTTGGCGTGGTGTCAGTGCCGCCTATCAGAGCAACATTCATGGGATCAATCCTCAGGCTGTCAGATCGGCGAGCACGTGGGTACGGAGCACGTGGGCATAGGCCGCGAGACGGTCTGTCGCGCGCTCGAGTGCTCGGGCCAACTCCAAAACGCCGAGCGCGCGAACGGGATCGAGCTCCCCGCGCAGCACCAACTGGGTAACAGCACGCTCGCAATCATCCGCCTTGTGCTCGATCTCCACCAGGCGGCCGACGGCTGCGAGCGCGTCCTCGGCATCGCCGCGATGTCCTTCGGGGATTTCCGCTGCGGCATCGGCTCCAGAGGCCGCCGCCTCGGTTGCCAAAATTGCTGCGGCGCCTAGGTCGGCGAGCGGGATCAGCACGTTTTGCGTCAGGTCGTGTGGAATGAGCGAAGCGATGAATGCCGCCTGTTCCAGATCATCAACGGCGTCCTCAACGCGATCTACTAACTGCGTCATTGTGCTATCCGCGTCGAGGCGTGAAATCTCGGCGCGGACTTCGATCGCGATCCGGTCGGCCTTCTCCTCGATCCGTCTCGCTTGTTGCGTCAAGGCGGCACTTTCAGTCGGTCGGCCACCCTGCAAATTTGCGACGTGAGCCGCGATTGCGGCAGCGATCTCCCGCGCCAGTCCAGCTTGCCGGACAACCACAGCCATCAGAGTGGCGTCAACGCGCTTAAGGCGGCGAACGAGATCTGCCTCGATGCGGTCACGCGCAAGCCGAACAGATCGACTTTGCTTCAAGGCGTCCGTGCAAATACGCAGCACGTTCGTGAAAAAATCGAATGCGGCGTTGCGGCCAAGCACCTTGTCTAACTGATCGCCGAACCCGATCCGCGTTGCAGCAGTATTGTGAACGGCCGTCGTGATGAGCTCGACACCGCCAAGTTCCAGAAAAGCGCGATGGCCAATCTGGTTGCGCGCCGCCCAATCGAGAATGCGAACGGACTGATCTTTCGGCATGAACGTGCGCAGGGCCTTCCGGGCCTTGTTCCAATCAATCAGGAATACAAGCGAGCTTCCCAGCGTGCCGAGGAAGCGATCTCGCTCCGCGCTTGTCTGTGCAGCGAGGTTGCCCGTGATCAAATAGAACGTACCGTCCTCACCAAGGCCGTCGGCGCTCTGCCGATCCGTACCGCTCCACGTGACCCCGGTGTCCCTTAGGAGGTTTGCGAAGAATCTGCTGCGCGCACGGTGCACGTCCGTGTAGGTGATGGTCACTGCATTGCCGTCGATTGCAATCACGACAACATGTGCGTCGGTTGCGCCGATGTCATTCTGAATGGTCAGCCGCGCGCCGGACCGCATCGCGGTCGTCGCTAATCCCGGATGATTGAATTTCAGGCCGGCTGTTGCGGAGAGGCCATGCATGAAAGCTTCGATCGCGGGGTGATCATCAGCCAGGAGCCCATAGGCGTGGGCACCGGCGACGACCTCCTCGGCGCAACCAGCGGCGAGTTTGTTGAGGGCTTTGTGGAGGTCCATCACCAGGCGGTGCAAGCTGTCGGCCCCGGCTTGCGACACGCCAGTCAGCTGGGCGATCTCGCTCGGTAAGATATCCGTTAGCGATGCCAACCGGTCCTGCAGCTTCAGCGAAGTTACTCGCTCAGCTGCAGCGTTGCCCTGCACCGGCGCACCTGCCTGGACCGCGGCGATCATGGCCCGCAAATCCGCCAGCATGGCGTTTCCGAGCTCACCCAGGTCGGGGGCAGTCATGCGACCGTCTGCAGCGAATTGGGCACCATCGATCAAGCGCTGCATCGCCGCCGCGTTGAGACCGGCGGCACGACACTCCGCGGCAAAATCGGTTCGTGGGCGCTGCGGATCGCGGGCGTGTTCGCAGGCTGCCTGCAGCGCGGACATGCGCACTTTGATCCGATCGTTCGCGGCAAGCCCTTCGGCCACCAGCGATGGTAGCAGGACATCGGCTTGTCCCAGATGCTCGATGATGCGCGTTTTCATGGGCGTGCTCACAGTTCCTATGGATCATCGTTTGGCATCGCCAAACGGGACAGGCCTTGCGGCAGATCATTATTGGAACTGTCACATTGCTCCCGAGAACCGGGATCAATGGAACAAGAGGGCTCCTTCGTGCTTATGCGAAGGCACGCCGCCGATTGATCCCGAGCAGCCCATGACCGCAAGTGATTTCCGCTCCCTAGCTGCGCGTTGCCGCCGGGCGGGGCGCGACTGTTTCGACCTGTTCGCGAAGGAGGAATTCCGCCGGCTGGCCCAGGAGTTTGATGGCAAGGCTGACGAGTTGGAGTTCCTCGCCACGCATCAAGGCCGGGGCGGATGGTGGCCGCGACGGGCAGCACAACAGGGACGCCTTTAGCGAACCGAACCGATACTTAGTGCCCGCTTCATGTCGGCTCGGAATGGTGTAGGCTTCTTTGACCAGGGGGGAAATCAGGGAGGCATGCCAATGCCAATGAGGAAAGTTCGTGCTCGAACTCTCACGGTCTTGGCAGTCGGGCTCGTGACCTGCCTATTCGGCGCCGCCGCGCACGCGCGCCCCCCGACCGTGACGGTCTCTCCCGGCTACGATGCAAGGCTCGCGGAATCCCGGCAGAGACTCTGGGCGTCCCAATATAATTGGCAGAACTACTATTACGCGTCGCAACCGCGGATCGTGCGGCGGCTGAAGAAGCCGCCGCGGCAACGGCAATGAGAAGCTGACCTACCAGGCCGCTCCCGCGTCGGCCATTACCACCACCAGCGCCGCCACCCCCAATAGGGCCTCTGCCATCCCCAATAGGGGCGGTAATAGGCGTAGGGTGACGGGTAGACAAAGACAGGACGCCACCAGCACCGATACCATCCGCAGATCCAGACCACCGTGTGGGCTTCGGTGCTCAAAGATTTTGACGTGGCGCCCAGATTGCTGACCGGCATGGCCGAGCCGGGTGCTGGCGCGAGCGCAACAGCGCAAACGTCGCACCGACAAAGGCAGTTTTCAGCTTACGCATCGGACAGGTCTCCGTGGTTGTTTATCCCAAGTGGTGCCGAGTGGTGCCATTGCACCTCGCTCCGTGACGCAAGTCAAAGAACGCGCGGGCATTGGCAGATGCAGGCTGCTGCTATGCGCGATGCTGGCGGCGGAAGCCGGATCTTGCGATGCAATAAAAGTGTCATATATCATACTCATCCGGAGCGGAGAGTATGGGATGCACATCGGCATCGATGAGGCGGTGAGCATATACGCGCGGGCGTGTCGCGCGTGGTACGGTCCCCGGGCAGCGAAGGTCGCCCGCGCGGAAATTCAGAAGCTGCGAAAGCGCGGGGATTTGTCGGGCGTGGAGGTATGGACCAAACTCGCCACGGAGTTGGAGCGGCCCGCGCAGCGGGATAGCTGATCGCTAAAATTCAGCATGTAGGCGTATGGCGGCGACCGAGACGGGACCGCGGTCGCGATTGTAGCCTGGGTTCTGCACGAACTGATAATCCAGGGTTACCCAGAGCAGCGATGACACCGCGTATTTGTAGTAGGTTTCGAGAACCTGCTCGAGACCGGGGTGTGGCAGAATGCCGTCACCGACGACGATGCCGAGACCGCCGGCGTTGAAAAACGCCTGATGCGCGCTGCTGATGCTGTTGACGACGCCGGCAAGGCCGAACGTGTCGTCGGGACGTCCCCATGGGTTCCCTGACTGGGAGAGGCCGAGTACCGCCGTCCGGTCGGCATCGGTGATCTCATAGTCCTCGACATTGGGATCGGCGATCCCGGCGCGTCCAAAGATTCCAAAATCAGACGTGATCTGCTGCTCGAAGTTCATGCTGATGCCGCTGCGGTTCGTGTAGCGGCGGACAGACGGGATGACGTCCGCGGCGGATTCTCCGGTCAGTTCCGCGAGTGCTACAACGTCATTGTAGCGAGCCATCTTGGCGTGGCTGAGAAAGCCCGTGAACAACACTTTGCCCGGCTGGCCCCACAGGGTATAGCGCCGCTCGACTTCCCCGACATATTGGACCTGTCCCCAACTCGGGTCCAATCCCACTTTGCCGGGGAGCAGCGAAAGATCAAAATAACCGCCGCGCAAGGTCCAATCCCCTTGGTACCACTCGATTGCACCGCCGTACGTGTATCCGTAGGTGTCTTGCGCGTTGTCAAAGGTCGCCGTGCCGACGATGGCCAGGTTCATAAAGTCGGTACGCACATCGGTGGCATATCGGTTCAAATCAAAAATGTCGCCGACAGAAAACTTGCCGGCAGTGATGACCAATCGATCATTCGATTGCGTCATTGCGAACTGGTTGAGGTCGGGCGCGACTTTTTCCGTGGCGGGACCGAGATCGATCGTCTGCCGCAAAAACAGCCGTTGCACATTCGCAACCGGGTAGGAAAATCCGGGGCCCACATCGGCGTTCGGAAACGCGGCGACGCCGTGGACGTCATTCAACGCGAAGCCTTCGTTGACTTCCGGGTTGAACCAGATCTCCGCGCCCTCCCACGGGCGCAGTCCAGCATAGAGCGTAACGTCCAGGCTCTCGCGCCCCAAGTTTGGCGAGAGGCTATTTGTACCTCGATAGGGCGAGCGGAACGGAGCCGCGTATTGGCCGATATAGGTCGTTTGTGCGTGGACAGCCGCGTCGGGCAAATCCGGTCTGATGTCCGTCGCTGTCAGATTGCTCAAATCGGTGACACTCGACGGCAACTTGTAGTTCAGACCGAACCGCAGCTCGGAGAGCGAGAGATTGGATCTGATGTTGATGTCGCTGGCCGGCAGCGCGATGCTTCGACTGCCATAATCTGTAAGCCGATATTCTGCTTTCGCGGTCCAGTTCGGGGCAAATGGGACTTCGATGCCAGCCCCGATCGTCCAACCGAACCGCCACAGGAAACGATTTTCGATCGGGAAAACATCTTCCACGGCTGATGCCAATGTGTCAGGCGGCAAGATCATTGCCTGACCGACGCTCCAGGCGAAGCCGCCTGTCAAGTATGGAAGCCAGTTGTCGAACGCGTACCCGATCCGGCCGCGCATGCTCCCGGACATGAGAATCCACTCTTCGTAATTCACCAGACCAAGATTGTTGGTTGCGATTTGCTGCCCACCGGCAACCGTGCTCGGAAACGACATATCAACCTCAGCGCCGAGCATGATGCGCGAGGGCAGGACCACGTTGTAACCCGTCTGGAGCCCCATGGAATAGCTTCCAGCCCCATTCCATGGGTTCAATGGTTGGTAGAAATTCAGCTGCCCGCCGAGGGGAGGCGTCTCGGGCGTTGCCCCGTTCCAGCCTGATTGACCCCAGGCGTAGCCGAGGAATGTCCCCAAATAGAACCCGCTCCAGTCGACACGGGGCGATGCGAGCGTCGGGGCCTTCAACGGCAGCGGGGGCTCTGCGGCGTGCGCGTATCCGCCGAAAGTCAACGCACCGACAAAAAGCGCACCCACCGCGACTCGCACCATCGCCCCCAGCTGCACAACGGACGCCGAGGGACGGCGGCGCGCGGGCGCTGAACCCGGCGCATCTTTCGATGGCTTATATATACGTTTTGTGACACGGGGTAATCGGATGCATCAATCGGCCAGGTGTTGCCAATCCGCCATACCGGCGCTTGGGCTGGCCGCAACCCAAAACGGTCAAGTCTTGAAGACCCCCATCTTCCATAAAACCAGGTAGATGGCGCCGACCGCGCCGACCATGAGAACCACGGTCCACAGAAAGCCCCCGTCGGTCTCGAGGAAGGGAAGGTCTTTGACATTCATCCCGAAGACGCCCGTGACGAGGGTCGCAGGGAGAAACAAGGCCGTCACGATCGACAGGAAGTGCAGATGGCGGTTTGTCTCCTCCGCAACCGCGAACGTAGCCTCCTCCTGCAGAGCCGTTGCGCGGTCACGCACTTCAATCACGTCGTGATCGAGCGAGTCGAGATGCTGGGCAAGCTTTCCCGGAGCGATGCGCAGCTGCGCGTTGACATTATCGCCTCCGGATCGCTCAAGGCGGTGGAAGAGGGCGCGCAGACCGGCGAGTTGGCGGTGGATTTTGACACTCGTACGTCGCACGCGCCCGATCCGTTGTCGCTCTTTTTGGCTTGCGTTCATGGATAGCTGGTCTTCGATCGTATCGAGCTCATCGGCAAGATCATCGGTCAGCCGATCGATCCCGTCCGCCGCATGCTGCACGATGAGCTCGAGCAGCGCCGCGGCGTGTGTGACGCGGCATTCTCCGCGTTCCAATGCTTGACGTGCGGCTTCGGCGGAATTCACGGCCCGGTGCCGGGCGCTGATCACCAGGCGCTCGGTCATGATGAAGCGCAGCTGCGAGAGCTCATCGGCGGTTCCACCAATGTCGCGCAGCAAATCAGCGAATACCCCGTAGGTGCAAGACTCGGTCGTATGTAGCTGTTGGTGCTTGTCGCGGGCCAGCATCAGGCTGACCGCCGCGACTGGCAGATCTACCTGACGTAGCCAGTTGCTCGCGCGCACGTCGGCCAAGTTGAGATGCAACCATAGCCATCCGTCACGGCGGTGCGCGATCGGTTCATCGACGGCCAAGGGTTCTGACGAGCCGTCATCGTGGATCCGAAACGCCCATACCAACCCTGGAATGACCCCGAAACTATGCTCAAAGTCAGTCGCATCAACAGTGAGCGACGAACCTGCGGAATCGTCTAAGCCAACCGTCATGGCATCTCATATTCTAGGGAACCTCTTCCCGGTGCACGTCATGTACCACAATCCCGGTGCCGGCCGGCGGCATAGTCAACCATTCTTTTCGCTTGAGGGTGCGTCGGGTGTCCTCGTAACCACTCTGCCAATGCTCGCGCATCGAGGTGCCTGAGAATTCGTAATCCTTGGCGTGACCCTCATAAGCCTTTTGCTGATAAATGATGTGCAAGATCGAGATTTCCGGCAAGTCTGAAAGCTCTTCTTTCAGCCGGCGCTCCTCATCGCTCAGCCGATCCTCGGACACTTTGGAGAGTGCCTGCCAGTACCGCGTCTTCCATTGTTGGATGCGGCGGAAGACGTCGGTATTGTACCGGGTCCGTGATGAATACATGATATCCTTTTGGCGCCCCATCACATCCTGAATGTCGCGCGGCAGATCACCGCGCGCGCTGAACAGGTCGACCTGGAACACCAACGTGTTGATGCGGTCATCCTGCTCGAGCAGGTGCTGCAGCGGCGTGTTGGACACGATGCCGCCGTCCCAATAATAGTCAGTGCCGATCTTGATCATGGGCAATGCGGGCGGCAGGGCACCGCTGGCCATCACGTGCTCGGGTTCGATCGCTTCGCGCGTGTTGTCGAAGTAGGTGAAATTTCCGCTGAGAACGTTGACTGCGCCAACCGCAAAGCGGACAGCCCGGCTGTTGATGATCGAAAAGTCGACGTACTCCTGCAGGCTCGCCCGCAACGGCATATTGTCATAATAAGCGGTTGCGGTGCGCGCCCCGGAAAAGCTGAGCCAAGGGTTGGGGAATTGCGGAGCGAAAAAGCCCGGCTGCCCCATCAGCATCGTCACCCAGGAGCTTGTTGCGTTGCGCAGCTTGCGCGGCAGGTCGCCGTCCGGCGTGAACGGCCAGATCTTCCGATCCGTGATCATCTCCCAAAAAGCGCGGAGCTTGGTGAGGCGTTGGGCCGGGGAGTTGCCGGCGATAATGGCCGCGTTGATGGCGCCGATTGAAACCCCTGAGACCCAGTCCGGTTCAATGCCGGCTTCGTGCAGCGCCTGATAGACACCGGCCTGATAGGCTCCGAGCGCGCCGCCGCCTTGCAACACTAGCGCGATCCGACCGCAGCCCTCGGGTCGCCACCCTTCGAATGAAGGCGCATGGGAGCGCGTCTGTTCGGATCGCAAATATGCGGAAGTGTCGTCCATGACTGCCAAGCCCTCTGCCGGTTGAATTGGCAGCTACTGTCAAAAACGCGCGTGACGACCGCATGACACGGGTGACGAGGACCGCCGCGGATAACGTCACATCGGTGTTGGAAATCCGTGCCAAATCGGCACGACCAATACGGTCATGATTGTCAAAAAGGGGGTCTAGCCATGCGCAAGCAGGATGTATTGCGGCTGCCGTCGATGCCAGCAGCGGGGCCGAGCTACCCGGCTGGTCCCTATCGCTTTATCAATCGCGAATTCATGGTCATCACATATGAGAGCGATCCCGAGGCCATTCGTGAGCAACTCCCCGAGCCGCTCGAGCCGCTCGACGCGCCGCTGGTCAATTATGAATGGATCAAGATGCCGGACAGCTCCGGTTTTGGGTCCTATACCGAGACCGGGATCGTCATCCCCTGCCGGCTCGGCACCGAAGAGGTGAATTTCGTCTCCCAGATGTATCTCGACGACGATCCGCCGATCTCGGCCGGCCGCGAAATCTGGGGTTTTCCCAAGAAATACGCGCATCCCAAGCTCGAGATCATCAAGGACACCCTCACCGGCACCCTATCTTACGCTGATCGGCTCGTCGCCATGGGCACCATGGGATACAAGCACGAAAGCATGGCCGGTAATGGCGAGCGGACCCGCGCCGCGCTGGCGAAGACCCAGATCAATCTGAAGCTCATCCCGGGCGTCGATGGCCGGCCGGAAATCTGCCAGTTGGTTGCGATCAACCTCACTGACATCACGGTGAAGGGCTCCTGGCTCGGCCCAGGACGCCTGCACCTGGTGCCGCACGTGAACGCGCCCGTCGCGGATCTCCCAGTCAAGCGCGTCATCGGCGCACACCATTTCCTCGCCGATTTGACCTTGCCCTACGGCAAGGTGGTCTATGACTACAACGCGGCGGTAGAGCCAGAGGCGGGTCTCGGTTGGTCGCCGGAACTGCCCAAGCGGGCCACGGCTTAAGTCTAAGCCCGAACCTAGTGACGGTCGGCGCCCCGATGTCGCAGTCTTGTCGTAAGTCACGATGACCACCCAGGCACCATGAGGCACGAGCTTTGCCAATGACAACTAACAGCAATCAACCTCCACATCACTCGCGCGAACGCATTCAAGACGAGCTGATGGACAGCCTCGATGAAGAGTTCGAGCTCGAAATCGACGACGAGCGTCTCGCCGAGGCGATCGCCGAGACCGCCGGTGAGCACAAGGCCAGCAGCATCGACCGCACCGTCTATTTCAAGGAATTGCTGAACCTGCAGCGCGAGCTGATCAAGCTGCAGGACTGGGTAGTGCACCAGAAGGCCAAGGTGGTCGTTCTATTTGAAGGACGCGACGCGGCCGGCAAGGGCGGCGTGATCAAGCGCATCACCCAGCGCATGAACCCGCGCGTTTGCCGGGTCGTGGCCCTGCCGGCACCGAGCGAGCGCGAGCGCACCCAGTGGTACTTCCAGCGCTATGTTTCACACCTGCCGGCCGGCGGCGAGATCGTGTTGTTCGACCGCAGCTGGTACAACCGCGGCGGCGTGGAGCGCGTGATGGGCTTCTGTACCGAGGATCAGGTAGAGGAGTTCTTCCGCACGGTTCCCGATTTCGAGCGCATGCTGGTGCGCTCGGGCATCATCCTGCTCAAATACTGGTTCTCGATCACCGACGACGAGCAGAACCTCCGCTTCCTCATGCGGATCCATGATCCGCTCAAGCAGTGGAAGCTGTCGCCAATGGATCTTGAGTCACGCCGGCGGTGGGAGATGTATACCAAGGCCAAGGAAGAGATGCTGGAACGGACGCACATTCCGGAGGCGCCATGGTGGGTTGTGGAGGCCGTCGACAAGAAGCGTGCCCGCCTCAACTGCATTCACCACTTGCTCCAGCAGATCCCCTACAAGGAGGTCGAGCATCCGAAGATCGACCTGCCGGCGCGCGACCGCAAGCCGGACTATCATCGTGAGCCGGTCCCGCGCGAGATGTACGTGCCAGCCGTCTATTAGATCTGATGATTATTGGATGCGCAGAAATGGGCACGGCGATCGCGCCATGCCCATTTTACGTTGTCTCAATATGAGGGGATCATCTCGTCGCAGACGCTCACGACGCCCGGGGTTTCCTCGGCGAGCGCCGTGAGCGCCTCGCGCTCATCTTCCGAGCCGACCAGGCCCCAGAGGTGCACGACACCGTCGCTAACGATAATGTTGCGTGCGCCAAACCCAGTCCAATCCTGTTCGGCAAGCCGAGCGAGCAGCTTTGTCCTTATATCTCGATCGGTGTCCGTCGCCCCGTGCGATCCATTGCGTGACGAGGCGAGGGCCTGAATCAGGTTTGACCGGCTCACCACCCCGACCAGCTTGTTGTCGCGCAGGATCGGGATGCGCTTGATACGCTTGCGTTCAAGCAAGGTTGCGATCTCGCCAAGCGGGGTATCCTCGCTCGCCGAGACCACATGCTTGGACATCACCTCATGGACGCGCTGGCCATGCGCCCTGGCGAATTCATGCGCGAGCGTCGCGGCGGGGGTGATTGCTTCCATCCACCACTGGCGGTGCTTCTCGGTCCCGATTTCCGGGCGGCGCATCAGATCCGATTCACTGATAATCCCGACCATCTGACCACTATCGTCCACCACCGGCAGTGCGCTGAAGTCGTGTTCGACCAGCAGCTTGATGGCGTCGTCCACGCTGCTGTCGGGCTTCACCGTAATGACGTCCTTCACCATGACATCGGCAGCTTTCATGACACGCTCCTTTGTCTGGCTCGATTAGAACACGTTGACGAACAGGACGTACAGCAGCCCCGACAGCACGATCGCTGCGGGCAAGGTCAGCACCCAGGCCATCAACAAGTTGCGCACGGTCGACCATTGCAGGCCCGAACCGTTCGCCGCCATGGTGCCCGCCACGCCCGATGACAGCACGTGGGTCGTTGAAACCGGCAGCCCCATGTAGTCGGCTGCCCCGATCGTCGCCGCGGCGACGAGTTCGGCACTGGCCCCTTGCGCATAGGTGAGGTGGGTTTTGCCGATCTTCTCACCGACCGTGACCACGATACGTTTCCAGCCGATCATGGTTCCGAGGCCGAGCGCGATTGCGACTACGATCTTTACCCAGAGAGGGATGAATTTGGTCGCACTATCGAGCGAGTTCTTGTACGCGTTCAGGACCGCTATATCATCCTTCGTGAGGTCGCTTTCCTTGTCCTTCATCAGAAACCGGATCGCCTCTGAAGCGAGGTACATGTCGTTTCGTGTGTTGCCTACGGATGCGGCCGGCATTTTGGCAAACGAACCGTATTGGTCGACCTGGCTGGCGATGTCGCGCACAAGCGCAGCCAGAGAGGGAAACGTCCCCTCGGAGATATGACGCTCCGACACATAAGTAGTTACCGCCGGGCGCGGGTTCCCCAGCATGTTATAGCCGGCGGCCCTTTGTTCGATGACCGTGGCTGCCATCGACGTCTTCTGGAACTGCTCCATCTGGCTCGCCGACATCGCGCGGTTGAGAGCGTACGCGGTCGGCACCGTACCAATCAGAATGAGCATGATCAGA
>JAFAXD010000227.1 GCA_019241285.1 Xanthobacteraceae bacterium
TGGATTTATCGGCAGCCACGATCTCGTTCGAAGCGCTGGCGGACAACCTGGCGCGCAAAGGGGCAAACCTCGGCGTGAAGGTCGAGATCCAGCGCGAAGAGATCTTCAAGGCGATGCATCGGATCTAGCGCAAATGCGGCAGCTCAACTTCTCAGGTGACGAGATCCTCGAAACCATCGAGATGGTGCGGACCGAGCAACTCGACATCCGCACCATCACGGTCGGGATCAGTCTGTTTGATTGCGTGAGTGACGATGCCGGAACGCTCTGCCGGAACATCTTCGACAAAGTGACGCGCGTCGCCAAGGATCTGCATCGCGTCAGCACGGATCTCACGCGCGAGTTCGGGCTGCCGATCATCAACAATCGGATCGCCGTGACGCCGGTCTCGCTGATCGCGGGAAAGTGCAAGGGCGCGGAGTTTGTCCGTATCGCCGAAACCCTCGACCAGGCCGCACACGACCTCAAGGTCGATTTCATCGGTGGCTTTTCGGCATCCGTCGAGAAAGGGATGAGCACGGTCGACGCCAACCTGATCGCGGCGTTGCCCGCGGCGCTCGCCGGCACGCAGCGCGTCTGCGCCTCGATCAATGTCGGCTCAACTCGCGCCGGCCTCAACATGGATGCCATCGCCGAGATGGGACACGTGATCCGGCGCACCTCGAAGCTGACTGCCGCCGACGGTTCGATCGGCTGCGCCAAGCTCGTCGTGTTCTGCAACGCGGTCGAGGACAACCCGTTCATGGCGGGCGCCTTCCACGGCACCTCGGAGCCGGACAGCGTCGTCAACGTCGGGGTGAGCGGACCAGGCGTGGTCTACCGCGCCATCAAGGCGGCAGGCGACGTCGACTTCGGCACCTTGACGGCGATCATCCGGCGCACCGCATTCAAGATCACGCGCGCCGGCGAACTGGTCGGGCGCGCGGCGGCGAACCGCTTGGGGATTCCGTTCGGCATCGTCGACCTCTCGCTGGCGCCGACACCGGCGGAAGGCGACAGCGTCGCGCGCATCCTGGAAGAGATCGGACTCGAGCGCGTCGGCACCCACGGCTCGACCGCGGCGCTCGCTTTGCTCAATGACGCGGTTAAGAAAGGCGGCGCCATGGCGTCAAGCTATGTCGGCGGGCTCTCGGGCGCGTTCATCCCGCTGTCGGAAGATCAAGGCATGATCGACGCGGCGGAGCTGGGTGCAATCACGATCGATAAGCTCGAAGCCATGACGTCGGTGTGCTCGGTCGGCCTCGACATGATCGCGGTGCCGGGCGACACGCCGGCGGAGACACTGTCTGCGATCATCGCCGACGAAGCAGCGATCGGCATGATTAACAAGAAGACGACGGCCGTACGCATCATCCCGGTCGCGGGCAAGAGCGTGGGCGATCGGGTCAATTTCGGCGGCCTGCTTGGTCACGCCCCGATCATTGCAGTGAACAGGAACTCAAGCCAGCGTTTCATCGCGCGGCGAGGGAGGATCCCCTCGCCGCTTCAAGCACTGACGAATTGAAGTCCGGTCCTTCGACCTCCACCCCGCCCGCAGGAGGGGTTCGGGATGATGGGGGCTGGCATCATGGTCCTTCATTGTGGCCATCCTTCGAGACGCACGCGGGCCGAGCCCGCGTGCTCCTCAGGATGAGGGCTGCGGTTGGTTGCGGGGCTTCAACAAATTCAGCCCTCATCCTGAGGAGCCTGGACCCGCCAGGGGCCAAGCGTCTCGAAGGATGGCCGCCAGCAACCAGAGGTCAACAAATTTGGCGAAGATGATCAACTCGCGGTCGGACCGCGCATGGACCGCAACGCCGCCTCGATCTGCCGCCACGTGCGGGCCTGCTCACCCTCGCCTTGCTGTTCGAACGATCCGGCCTTCTGCGCCGCTTCAGCAATTGCCTTGGAACCGCGCGCTTCAAACAATCGCCGCGCGTAGTCGAAAATTTCGACTTCGGTGAAGTGTTCTCGCGTATCGATCTGGTTCATGGCGTCAATGCTCCCTTTCATCCAACGAAGCATCCCCGCGCCAGTTCCACTTTAACACAGCGGCAGCACTATTGCTCACCCAGCAATGACCGGTTCTGCTGCACAATGCCGCGGTAAAGTGCGAACTGCTGCCGTGTCAACGCATCGAGCTCGTCCGACGTCGAGCCGACGGCCTCGGTTCCAATGTCATCGAGCTGCTTGATGACCATCGGATCGCGCAGCGCGGTGCGGAGCGCGACTTCGAGTTGGGCGATGAGCGGTTTCGGCGTCGCAGCAGGCGCGTAGATTGCGGTCCAGAACGGCACCTCGTAATCGAGGCCCGCCTCTTTCATGGTCGGAACGTCAGGAAGCGCCGGCGAGCGCGTGCTGGTCGTGACCGCCAGCGCGCGCACCTTGCCGTCGCGAATGTTCGGCGTCTGCACCGGCACGCCGTCGATCATCATGGCGACACGTCCAGCGAGAATATCGGGCATCGCCGCCGCTGTGCCCCGATAGGGCACATGCACCATCTCGACGCCGGCCTTTTGTTTGAACAACTCCTCGGCAAGGTGGACCGCGGTGCCGGTTCCCGACGAGGCAAAACTGTATTTGCCCGGGTTCGCCTTCAATAGCGCGATGAACTCCTTGAGATCTTTGGCCGGAACCGTCGGGGCGATGATCATCACTGGAGCGAAACGCGTGATGATCGCCACCGGCGCGAGATCGCGCAGCCAGTCATAGGGCAGTTTCTCGGTGACGGCGGCGTGCACGATCCCGGTCGTCGAGTGATAGAGGAGCGAGTAGCCGTCAGGCTCCGCCTTGGCGATCGAATCCGTGCCGATCGCCCCGCCCGCGCCACCGCTATTCTGGACGATGACCTGCTGGCCGACCACGTTGCTGAGCGCTGCAGCCGCGATGCGTGCCGTGCCGTCGATGCCGCCCCCCGCAGGAAACGGCACCACCAGTTTGATCGGCCGCGACGGGTAGTCGGTCTCTGTGCTGGCGGGAGTGGCGAAGGCGGCGAACAAAAAAGTCGCGCCAACAAACAAGCTTGCGGCGCGCGCCTTGAAGCGAACCGGCATCAAGCTTCCTCCCGCTGCTGCGCGCTGAGTCGGCAGCTTGCGCAAAGTATCGAGGAGCGCCGCCCTCCTTGCAAGCCGGCGATGGCGGGTGCGCATCAAGGTTGCATTCGACGGCATTGCCTATTGGTCTCGCATCGTCATACTGCGCCGCAAACATATCCGAAACGTGTCAGCGTGACTTGCAGCGCTGCGGAGGGAGGAACCAAACAATGCCCGCTCGCTATGCGGTGCTGCTTGCTTTGCTGATCGCCACCGCTCCAGCCCACGCGACCAATCTGGAAAAGCCAAGCCTGCGCATTGCGGTCGGCGGCAAGGCACTGGTGGCTTACCTTCCGCTCACGATCGCGGAGCAGCGCGGCTACTTCAAGCAGGAAGGGCTTGACGTGGAGGTCAGCGATTTCCAGGCCGGCAACAAAGCGCTCGAGGCTCTGGTCGGCGGCAGTGCCGACATCGGCTGCGGAGCCTACGAGCACACGATCTACATGGCAGCGAAAGGCATTGCCCTCAAAGCGGTTGCGCTGCAGGCGAATTCATTCGGCTTGGTGGTTGGTCTGCGGAAGGACAAAGCGCCGTCCTATCATGGGCTCAATGATCTCAAAGGCATGAAGATCGGCGTGACGGGGCCAGGCTCGGCCAGCGCCATGGGGCTGCGCATGCTGCTCGGCAAAGGCTCGCTCACGGCGGATGACGTCGCAATCATCGGCGTGGGTGGCGGCCCCGGCGCGGTGGCGGCGGTGAAATCCGGCAAGCTTGACGCCATCGCCAACTTCGATCCGGTGATCTCGCTGCTGCAGCGGGACGGCGCCATCACCGTCATTTTGGATACGCGCCAGCAGAAAGACCTCGACTATCTCTACGGCGGTCCATTTGCCGCCTCAGCGTTCTATGTTCCCGCCCGGTTTGCGGAACAGTACCCGAAATCCGTTCAGGCCTTTGTCAACGCCGTCAGTGCCGCGCTTGCGTGGTTGAACAAAGCGTCGACCGATGAGATCGTGGCTGCGGTCCCGCCCGAGTACTACGCCGGCGATCGCGCGCTCTACCGGACCATGATCGAGAACAACCGCACGCGCGTCTCGCCGGATGGCCGCATCACGCCGGATGCCGCACAGATCACCTACCACAATGTCTTGACCTACGAAGATACGATGAAGAATGCCAAGATCGACCTCGCCGCGACTTATGACAACACTTTCATCGATCGGGCGCTGAGCCTGCGAGCACGCTGACAAATCACAACGCAAAATTCCAACCACAGGACCAAGATGAAACTCAGTACCAACCGCATACTGACCACGCATGTCGGCAGCCTGCCGCGTCCCGACGATCTGTTTGAGCTGATGCTGGCGCGCCAGGATGGCAAGCCGGTCGACGAAGCCGCATACGGGCAACGCGTCCGCCAGGCGGTGGCGGATAGCGTGAAAGAGCAAGTCGCGGCCGGCCTCGATGTCGTCAGCGACGGCGAGATGGGCAAGCCGAGCTTCATCACCTACGCGGCGCAGCGCCTCGATGGATTGGAGCAGCGCGAGGGCGTGCGGCCCAACCCGTTTTCGAACACGCGTGAGACCAGGGACTTTCCCGATTACTATCAATCCGCCGTCGCCGAACAGGTTAGCTCCCGGCGCCGCCGCGCGCTGATCGTTTGCGCCGGGCCGATCAAATATAAGGGTCACGCGCAGATCAAAGCGGAACTGGAAATCCTGAAGGCCGCGCTGCAGGGCGTGAGTGCGACCGAGGCCTTCGTCCCGGCGATCGCACCGTCGAACATCGAGACCACGACACCGAACGCCTACTATCCCTCGGCCGAGGAGTACGTGTTCGCCATCGCCGACGCCATGCGGGAGGAATACAAAGCAATCGTCGATGCCGGATTCCTGTTGCAGATCGACGACCCGTTCCTGGTCACCTACTACATCATGCGGCCGGAGCTGAGCATTACCGAGTGCCGCAAGTGGGCGGAGGTTCGCGTCGAAGCGCTCAACACGGCGCTCGCCGGCATCCCGGAAGACCGCGTCCGCTTTCACACCTGCTACAGCGTGAACATGGGGCCACGCGTGCACGACATGCAGCTCAAGGACATCATCGATGTCATTCTAAAGGTGCGCGCCGGCGGCTACTCCTTCGAAGCCGCCAACCCGCGGCATGAGCACGAGGTCGAGGAGTGGCGTCGCGCCAAGCTGCCGGACAACAAGCTGCTGCTGCCCGGCGTGATCACGCAATCCACCGTCCTGGTCGAGCATCCCGAGTTGGTGGCGCAACGCATCGCGCGCTTTGCCGACGTGGTCGGGCGCGAGCGCGTGATTGCCAGCGCCGACTGCGGCTTTGCGTCATTCGCCGGGTCGAACGAAGTGCACCCGTCGATCGTGTGGGCGAAATTCGCAGCGCTGGTGGAAGGCGCACGGATCGCCAGTCTACGGCTCTGGGCGAAGTAGGGGTTTGCCTCATGGCACAGCGCGGATTTGAATGGCCAAACCAGGCACGCATCGCAGTGGTGGTGACGTGCCTCTTGGAGAACTGGTCCGACGGCAAGGGCCCGCCGTTCTCTGTGCAGACCACAGCACTGAAGCCCGGCACCCACGACCGCGCCGCCATGACCTGGGGCACATATGGGGTCCGCGCCGGGGTCTGGCGCCTGCTGAAAATCCTCGATGAGAACCAGGTTCCCGCCACCTTCGCGGCGAACGCGCACTCGCTCGAGCTCAACCCGGCCGCCGCCAAGCAGATTATCGCGTCGGGTCACGAGATCAGCGCCCATTCCTATCTGCAGGACTCGATCCTCGCTTATCTCACACCGGAGGAGGAGCGTGCGCTGATCCGCAAGACGAAGGACATCGCTCACGCGGTCACCGGCGAGACGCCGAAGGGTTGGCTGAGCCCGGTGCTCGCATCGACCAATCACACTGAGACCTTTGTCGCCGAGGAGGGCTTTCTCTGGTACGGCGATTACAACCACATCGACTTGCCGTTCTGTGTCGAGGTTGGATCGCGCAAGCTTGTCGCCCTGCCCCACTCGGATTTTGCCGACCATCGCGTGCTGCGCGCCAACCCGCGCGACTGGTATGACGTCTACAAGGATACGTTCGACTACCTCTACGCCAACGAGCCCACGTCCTATCTCAACATCACGGTGCATTGCCATTTCGGCGGCCGGCCGCTGATTGCGGCGCAGGTCGATCGCATCCTCAAATACATACGCGGCTTCCCGAAAGTGTGGATCGTACGCCATGACGACCTCGCCCAATGGGTGCTCGACAACGACATCCGTGAGTGGACGAACGGCGACCGGTTCTACCCGCAGGCGTCGTAAAATGGCTGTTGGCCGGTAACAGGCGGCCTGCCCTACGGCATTTCCCTTAGGGACGATATCTGAATTTTCCGCTGCCCCCGCCGCCATTAAGGTGAAAAAGTCACTAATACGGGGTGGACGATGCGATCGTATCCGACCTATGAACCGCGGCGCTTCCGGCGCCAGCCAGGGGCCGTAAGCCAGGCGAAAGCCATCGCCGCGCCGCAACCCCGGTGGTGGTGGCGGATCGACGGCGACGACTTGACCATCGCGGTGGCGGCGGTCGCGTCAGCGGTGGCGATATCGCTGGCGCTGATGTGATGACCAGACCGCTGCCTGACAAAGCCGAAGTGGCGCTCGAATACCCGGACAAGCTCTACATCGGCACGTTCGATCGCGCCTCACGCTTCGAAGCGCACCTCGATACGACCGGACTGGCGCTGACACTGGAGCGCCCGGGCGAGGCCGAGATGCGCAAGAGCGTCCACTTGCACCTCAACTACGGGCTCCTCGCCGAGATCCTGCGCGACATCGCCAGCACGGTCGCCAAGCTGCCCGCCGATGATATCCTGCACCGGGAGGCATTGAGTGAAGCAGCAAGCGCGCTGCACCGTGCGTTTCGGGTCAACAATAGCTAAAGATGTTGCCGTCATTCTTGAGCAACCAATCCCTTGACTCGTCATCGCCGGGCTTGTCCCGGCGCTCCGCGTCATTGCGAGAGTAACGGGCCTTAGGTCAAGTACCTGAATGTGCCGGCGGTTGCGGGTTATTGGCAGGATTTGTGTCATACTTGGCAAGCCGCGCAATGAGTCCACTGGCGGCGAGCGGCTGAAGATCGGCTTCAAGGGCGTCAGCAATTTGTTTGGAATAGACTTCCTGATCCTGAACGTAGATCGTGAAAGACTTCAGGTATTTCTCCTTCTTCGCCGGGTTCTCGATTGTCGCTTTGGTCCACGCATGCAGCGGATATTTGTCGACACCCTCCGCTTCGGCAGCCGCCACATAATCCGCAAAGGCGTCGAACTGGCATTTCGCCACGGCGTCGTATTGGCCAAGGATATCGCTCAACGGCTTAAGCGATGGTTCAGAATGTTTGCGGCGCAGCGCCTCCGCCTGAGACTGATCCGCCAAGTCAAAGCGGATTTGATACTGCCATTCTGAGCTCATGGCTCACTCGTTGTCCTTCACGCCCATCCGATGACCTGATCCACGATCCGTCCCGCATCGGACGGCAAGGCGTCACCACGCCAGGCAACATGGCCATCGGGGCGCACCAGCACAAGGGTTTGCTGGCTCCGACGGCATTAATCACCGGATATGAGGAACTCATTCCCGACCTCTAGTCCGTCAGATCCATCCGGTGACGTGATCAGCGCGTCAGGTCGTACCACCAGGGAACGGTCGTGTGCGGCGCGCCGCACGGACCGTAATTGTAATAACCCCAATTGGAGTAGCCGTAGGGCGGGCCATAGCAAGGCCGATACCCCTGAAAGAAAACCGGCCGTTTGTGCCAGCGATAGCGCGGCGCCTGCCAGCCGTTGCTCCAACCGACCCACTGGACTTGCGTGACAGGGTTGTCTGTCGCGGCCTTGAGCACGGCCGTGGTCGATAGCACGGGCGTAGCGCCAGTCGGAGCCGTCAAAGCCAGGATGGCCAACACCCCCGCAGCCAATCCGGCATCGAACAATCGCATGAGCTTCTCCTCTGGGTACGGGGCAACGGCGAGCGCCAAACTAGGCGCCCGCCATTTAGCACTGTCCCGCGGCGAGGTCAGCCGTGCAACTTGTTTGCGACCTCGGCGACCTTGCGGCCCTGATAGCGCGCGCCCGCCAGCTCGTTGGCCGTGGGCTGACGCGAGCCATCGCCGCCGGCAATCGTCGTCGCCCCGTAGGGCGAGCCGCCGGTGATTTCCGCCAGCGTCATTTGCCCGGCGTAGCCGTAATCGAGGCCAACGATCACCATCCCGAAATGCAGGAGATTGGTGATGATGGAGAACAGGGTCGTCTCCTGGCCGCCGTGCTGGGTCGCGGTCGACGAAAACGCACCGCCGACCTTGCCGTTCAATGCGCCACGCGCCCACAGCCCGCCGGCCTGGTCGAGGAAGTTGGCCATCTGCGAATTGAGCCGCCCGAACCGTGTGCCGGCACCGACAATGACCGCGTCGTAGTTGGCGAGATCTTCGACTTTGGCCACAGGCGCGACCTGATCGAGTTTGTAGTGCGACTTGCGCGCGATCTCCTCGGGCACCAGCTCGGGCACACGCTTGATATCGACCTGCGCGCCGGCTTCGCGCACACCCTCGGCGACGGCGTTCGCCATCGCTTCGATATGACCGTAGGCCGAGTAGTAGAGCACCAACACTTTCGCCATGTTCATCTCCATCTGATCTGTTTGTTGTTGGTAGACATGCGTTACTGCGTGTCCACCAACACGAGCTCGGAATCGGCAATGGCCTTGATGGTCACCTGGTCGGCGTCGGTGATCGCCGCACCGTCGCGCGCATCGATGCGCACGCCGTCGACCTCGATCGCGCCCGATGCCGGCACCAGATAACCATGGCGCTCCTTGCCGAGCGGGTAGATCACGCTCTCGCCGGCCTTCAAGGTGGCGCCGAGCACCCGCGCATCGGCGCGGATCGGCAAGGCATCCGTATCCTCGGCAAAGCCGCTGGCGAGCGTCACAAAGCGTCCGGAGCGATCCGCTTTCGGGAACGGCTGTGACCCCCAGGCGGGCGAGCCGCCCCTCTGGCGCGGCATGATCCAGATCTGGAAAATGCGCGTGGTGCCGGGCTCGAGATTGTACTCGGCGTGGCGAATGCCGCTGCCGGCACTCATCACCTGCACGTCGCCGGCCTCGGTGCGGCCCTCGTTGCCGAGACTGTCCTTATGGGTCACCGCGCCTTCGCGCACGTAGGTGATGATCTCCATATTGGCGTGGGGGTGCGGCGGGAAGCCGGTTTTCGGGGCGATCTCGTCGTCATTCCACACGCGGAGCGAACCCCAGCCCATGCGGCTCGCATCGTGGTAATCGGCAAACGAAAAGTGGTGCTTGGCCTTGAGCCAGCCATGGTCCTCGCCGCCGAGTTTGTTGAAGGGTCTGCGTTCGATCACGGGATACCTCCTGGAAAGTTCGTCGCGTTGGTGGCCAAGAGGTATCGACAGCACCATGATTTAGAAATAGAAACTATGGAAAAGCATCGTTTCCGATTTTGACCCTATGCCGAACCTGCCCGATCTCGAGGGCCTCGCCATTTTCGCCAAGGTGGTGGACATGCGTTCGTTCGCCGGCGCGGCCGCTGAGTTGAACCTGTCCAAAGCCACCGTGTCGAAAGCCGTGAGCCGGCTGGAGGCGCGGCTCGGCACGCGGCTCTTCAACCGCACTTCGCGGCGGCTCGCCCTGACCGATGCCGGCCACCAGCTGGCCGCGCGCGCCGCGCATATCCTCGCAGAAGCCGAAGCCGCCGAGGATGACGCGCGGGCGCAGTCGAGCACGCCGCGCGGCCTGATACGTCTCGCTGTACCCATGTCGTTCGGCGTACTGCACGTCGCCCCGCTCGTCGCCGAGTTTCTGGCGAGCTATCCCGAAGTCACCATCGAGTTGCATCTGAGTGACGCCATCGTCGATCTGATCGGTGACGGCTACGACGCGGCCATCCGCATCGGCGAGCTGCCGGATTCCTCCCTGGTTGCGCGACGACTATGCGACTCGCAGCGCTATCTGGTCGGCTCGCCCGCCTACTTGAAAAAGCACGAACGGATCAATCATCCGCTGCAGCTCGCGGATCATGCCTGTCTTGGCTACACCTACGCGATCGGCCAGGAAACGTGGCGCTTCACCACCAAGGACGGCAAGTCTGCGAGCGTGCGCCCGTCAGGTCCGCTGCGCGTCAACAACGGCGAAGCGATGATACCGGCGCTGATCGCCGGCATCGGCCTCGGCGTGTTGCCGGAATTCATCCTGCGCGAGGCGCTGGCTGATGGTCGGTTGCAACGGTTGCTGCCGGAGTGGACGCTCGCGTCTGGCGCGGTCTACTGGGTAACGCCTCCCGGCGGCCCGCGGCCAAAACGCGTCGACATCCTGCGCGACTTCCTGATGAACAAATTGTCGTCCCCGGTAACCCGGCGACGGAGCAAATAAAACCCGCGCTCAGCCCTTCGGCTCCATATTGGCGATGCGCACGTAATCGGCCCAGTTCTTCACGTCCTTGAGCATCTGCGCCTGCGCCTCCGCGGGTCCGACGACCCACGCGTCGCCGCCAAGATTGCTCAGCCATTCCTTGGTCTCCGGCCTCTCCGCCATTTTCAGGAAAGCGCTGCTGATCTTGTCCTTGATCGGCTGCGGTACGCCCGCGGGGACGGCGACGCCCCACCAGCCCATGATGTCGACACCGGGGACGCCGCTTTCGTCGATGGTTGGAATATCCGGCACCGCCGTCATGCGCTCCTTGGAGCTGATGGCGAGCACCCGCACCTTTCCCTCGCGGTGCCGCGGGATGGCGAAGATCGGGTCGTACATCATGTAATCGACGGCGCCGCTGTCGAGATCGTTCACCGAGTCGGCCGCGGTGCGATAGGGAACTTCGACAACCGCGAGTTTCAGAATATTCTTCATCATGGCGCCGGCGACCTGCCCGGTCGGTGCCGTCGTCCCATAGCTCGCGTTGGCGCCTTTGGCGCGCACGGCGGCGATCAGGCTCTGCAGCGTCTTGTGCGGGCTATTTGGTGAAACGCTCAGCGTGAAGGGCAGCCGGCAAACCGTGCCGAGCACATCGAACGCGCTCGCCTCATACCCGGGGTTCTTGAACAGCGAGAGGTTTGCGGCGATCGCACTCGGCGCATGTATCAGGACGGTGTAACCGTCAGGTTTGGCCTTCGACACATAGATGAGAGCAAGGTTGCCGGAGGCCCCAACTTTGTTCTCGACGATAACAGTCCCCCCCAAAAAGGGGCGCATGTTCTCAGCGAAGTAGCGCGTGAACACGTCGGCGCCGCTACCAGGCGGATACGCCGCGATCACGTGCACCTCGCGGGCGGGATAGGAATCGTCCGCCAAGGCCGAGAGATCCGTGAGTGACGAAAGAACAAGCCCGCCGCCTGCCTGCAACATCTGCCGTCGCGTGGTCATGCCACTCCTCCCTGGATTTTGTTAAGCGGAATATACACCACGACTGCGGCTAGTTCTAATCAGCGGCACGCATGTTGCCCCGCTGGCAACCGTCAGCTCGATGCCGCCTTCAAGATCCGCTTCCCGCCGAATACCTGATTGGCGCGCGCCTGCAAGCGGTCCAGCAGGTTGTAAAACATCTCGCGCTCGGTTCGGTTCAATACGATCAGAAACTCGCGTTCCATTTCGACGATCATCTGTTCGAGTTGGGTATTGACCCGCTTGCCCCGCGCCGAGAGTGCGATCACCACCTTGCGGCGATCCTTCGGATCCGGGTTGCGCGTGGCAAGCCCCTGCTCGATCAGGCTGTCGACGATGCGGGTGACCTTATCCATTTCCAAGGTCGTATGAGCGTTGATTCCCGACGCGGACATGGGACCGAACGCGCCGAGAACCGTGACCACTTTCCAGGCATGCGCCGGGCGGCCGAAGTTCTTCACATAGCCGCTGGCAATCGCCCGGTTAATGCGGGTCGCGAGCAACGACAGGCGATAGAACGAGCGGTGTTCGAGATCGAGGCGGATGCCATTATCGTCACGCACCTGCGTCTCTGCGTTCGGCGGTGCTTTGCGTTTGACGACGGCCATTTTCGACACGAATCCAGAGGGTTCAACCATAGGGATAGGACACGGAGGGCGCTTGAGCAAGTTGAGACCCTCGTCCTGAGAAGCGTAACCGCAGGTCACGTTTCGAAGGACGGCCGCAAGTGAGGCTTCCCTAAGAAACGGGTGCCCTCACGGCTTCCACGGCACCAGAATTTTTTCCAACTCATTCAAAATCAACGTCAGGGCGAATCCGATCAGCGCGATCACGAACAGGCCGACATACATCTGATCGACCGCAAAGGTCTCCCACGCGTTCCAGATCAGGTATCCGAGACCGCTTTTGGCGCCAACCATCTCGGCGATCGCGATCAGCACCAGGCCCATGCCGACGCCGAGCTTGACGCCGGTCATGATCATCGGCATGGCGCCCGGTAGCGCGATGGTGCGGAACACGTCCCAACGGCCGGCTTTGAAATTGTGGCCGACGTCCAGATAAACCCTGTTGATCTCGCGCACTCCGGCCATGGAATTCATGGCGATCGGGTAGAACACGCCGATCGCCACCATGAAGATCTTTGAGGCTTCGCCGAGCCCAAGCACCAGCAAGGCGAGCGGCAAGATCGAACTCTTCGGAATGGGGTACGTTGCAGCGATCAGCGGATCGATCATCGCCCGCAGCGTGGAATTAAGGCCCATGACCACGCCGATGATCAACGCGGGTATGCCGCCAACCAGAAACCCGACGGCAAGCCGCGTCATACTGATCAGCGTATCGTCCAGCAGCTCACCCGACGTCATCATGGTCAGCAGCGTGCTCAGGATCTGGCTGGGCGCGGGAAAAAAGCGCGTGTCCAAAATTCCAAGGCGCGCCAGAACTTCCCAGAGCAGCAGCAGGGCGATGGGCGACAGGAAACTGATAATGCGCTCGCGCGAGCGCCGGTTGAGGGTCCACGGCTTCGCCTGCGGAATGACTGACGCAACCTGACTCATGTCGTTATCCGTTCATTTCGTTCTGCGAGCGGGCGCGATCGACCTCCTCGCGCAGCTGCATCCAGATATCATGCACCAGGTTTCCAAACTGGGCGTCGCGCGCAAGCTCCATCACGTTGCGCGGGCGGCCGAATGGGACGCGGAGCAACATCTTCACCCGCCCCGGCTGCGCCGTCATGATCATGATGCGATCGCCCAAGATGACGGCTTCATCGACGCTGTGGGTGATGAACACAACCGTCTTCTTGTGCTCCTCCCAGATGCGTAGAAGTTCCTCCTGCAGCAGGAGCTTGTTCTGCGCATCGAGTGCCGAGAACGGCTCATCCATCAGGAGTATCTCTGGATCATTGGCGAAGGCGCGCGCGATCGACACGCGCTGCCGCATGCCGCCGGAGAGCTCATGCGGGTACGACTTGGCGAACCGGGTCAAACCGATGCGATCCAGATAATGTCCCACCACCTCTTTGATCTGCGCCGCAGGCGCGCCGCGCATGCGCAGCCCATAGGCGGCATTGTCCCAGACCGTCATCCAGGGAAACAGGGAATCGCCCTGGAACACCATCGAATTCTCGGGCCGGCCAAGCTCCTTTGGCGTCGACACTGTAAAGGCGCCGACCGAGGGTTGATCGAGCCCCGCCAGAATTCGCAGCAGCGTGGTCTTGCCGCAGCCCGACGGTCCCACAATCACCAGAAACTCGCCGGTGGGAATATCGATCGTTACATCGTCGATGGCGGTCAGGTCGCCGAAAAATTTCGAGAGGTTCGCAATTCGGATTGCCGGGGCGACGTCGCCGGTAACCATCCGGTTAGCCTATCATCATGAGCGGGGCGAGCTGCAGGCGCGCTGAGATCGCAGCCAGCTCGGCAACGAGCGCCGGCGGCAATGGGATTCCCTTTTCGCTGCGCTGCTTCATGGTGCGGTAGCCGCGCTCACCGGGCAGCAGAATCTCGTCGCTTCCTGGCGCCAGCGGCAACGCCTTCAAGGCCTCGGTCAATCGCTGCACCTCGGCGCGGAACGAGGTCAGATCAACAAACTTGGCAATGTCAATGGCAATCAACAACGCATTCTGCCGGTGTTTCGATCCTTCGCCAGTGTCCAGCAGGGCGTCGGCAATCAACGGGTGACCACCGAGCAGGCTCGCTAGGCATTCGATCATCACGGCGAGACCCGACCCTTTCGGCCCGCCCAACGGCAGCACCATCGCGGCTGCCTTCGCATCCGTGGTCGGACCGCCGTCCTGGTCCGCGGCCCAACCCGGCTCGAGCGGCGCACCGGTGCGCCGCGCCGCCATCACCTTGCCCATGGAGATGGCGCTGGTCGCCATGTCGAACAGGAGCGGCTCGTCACCGCCCGGGACCGCAATCGAAATCGGATTTGTGCCCATCACCGCACCGCGCGCTCCATGATAGGGCATAGCGGCAAGGACGCCGGCGTTGAGCGCGATACACGCAAGCCCGGCTTTCGCGGCCTTCTCGGTGTAGTAACCCAGCGCGCCCGAATGGGTCATGCGGCCGACGAGCGCCATCGCCATGCCGTACTGCGACGCGCGTTCGATCAGTTGCTCGGCCGCAAAGGTCAGGATAGCGGGACCGGGAGCGCGATCGGCCTCGATGACGATGCCGACCGGAACTGGATGACTCACCTTCGGCTGTGGCCGCAGGTTCATCAGGTCTTCGTCTATCATCTCCAGATAGCGCGGCAGCCGGACGACCCCGTGTGAATCAACGCCGCGCAAATTGGCCCAGACCAAAGCGTCCGCCATGATGGACGCGTGCGCAGCCGACATACCGACGCGACGGAAGACGTCATCAACAAAGCGCGCCAGCTCATGCCGAGACACGGTGCCTGTCATACGTTGCGCCTTGTCTGGCTCCTGACCAATCGCGGCTCAAACACTCAGATATTTGTTCAACCAAGCCCGGATGATCTCGATCACCAGCTCGTTGTTCTCCGCGAACATGAAGTGGTCGACATTGGCGACAAGATGCAGGTCGGTCGGCATTCCGGCCTTCTGGAACAACACGATGGACTGCTCGGTGGGGGTCACCGAATCGGTCGAGGCGTGCAGCAGCAACAAGGGCCGCGGCGCGATTTTGCCGACGACGTCATTGGCGCGGAACGCGAGCATGCTCTCCACGGTCTCGAGCGGAAACTCCATGATCGAGCCCGGGGCGAGATTACCGCGCATCCCTTCCGGGATCGGCACGATGTCGTAGCGGCTGATCTTGATCGACTCCCCGGTCTTCGCACGCTGCGCACGCCCCCGCTCCAGGGTTTCGGTGAAGCGCTTCCATTCTCCCGGTTTGGAGTGTTGGACCTCGAACTTGGTCTGACCGTCACCCCACCCGCCCGACGAGATGACCGCGGCGATGCGCGGGTCGATACCGCCGGTATACACCGCGACCGCGGCACCAAAACTATGGCCTGCACATGCGATCTTGGCGGGGTCGACCTCCGGACGCGACATCAGATAGGTCACCGCGCTCTTCGTATCCTCGACCTGCTCCAGGCAGATGATGCGCGCGCGCGGGCCTTCGCTTTCACCGCAGCCGCGCATGTCGAAACGAAGCGCGACGTAGCCCCATTTTTCCAGGAGCTTGGCCGGGCTGATACAGGCCTTGCTGCCCTTGTTGCTGCCGAAACCGTGCAGCACGAGACACGCGGGACGCCGCTCCCCCGGCGCAAGACCGTCCGGAATGTGGAGGACGCCTGAGAGTTTCAATCCCTGCGAATCAAACGTGACGCGTTGTTCCATATCTACTCCCGAACTAGGTCGGACGACGGCGCGCGCTGAAGCACGATGCGTTGAGGTTGAATCAAAACACCAGCGAAAGACATCGTCATTGCGAGCGAAGCGAAGCAATCCAGGGGCCACAACACTGGGCTCTGGATTGCTTCGGCGCTCCGCGCCTCGCAATGACGAGTTCTGGAAACCTGCTCGAACTTGATTTCATCACGCTCAGGACTTGTTGTAAGGGCCGAGCTTCTTGACGGCGGCTTTCACGTAAGACATGTCGACAATGTCTTCTGGTGTCGTCGCCTTGTCGATGAGCCCTTTGGATTTCAAGAATTCCCAGTCCTTTTTCATGCTGGCCAGGTTGACCTCGCCGTTGGGGTCGATCACCACCGGGAATATGCGCTTGAGCAGTGCGGCATCCTTGGGGCCGGTATGGTTCATGACGCTGGCAATGACATCATCGGCGCCCTTACCGGCGATCAATCCGTCCTTCAACGCGTCCATGTAGGCGCGCACACCGCGCAGATACGCCACCATGAAGCGCTCGGCCACCTCGGGGCGGTCCTTCATGAATTTATTGCTGAAGACGATCACCGTCTGCTGCTGGTCGGGATAGAACCGATCGACTGTCGTCAGCCGAACGCCCGCGCCCTTGTCCAGGATCATGGTGGCGACCGGCTCCGGGGTCAGCGTCGCCTCGACCCCCTTGTTCTCAAGCGCGATCAGGTGGTTGGGAAGCGTGAGCGAGGTCTGCTTGAGATCGTCATAGGTCAGGCCGACGGTCTTCATCGCCTCATTGAGGATCGACATGTCGGTCGAACCGACGCCGATGGTGGCGATGGTCCGGCCTTTCAGATCGGCCAACGTCTTGACCGCGCCGCTGTCAACCAGGTCCTTGCGCACGATGATCGAGTTGTACCCATAGCCGGGCGCGTTGCGACCCTTGTCAGCCACGACCTTCATCGGAATGGCGCGATTGACGGCATTGTAGAGCCCAGCCGAAATGGCACCGCAGCCTGCATCAAGCTCGCCGGTGCTGAGCGGCGCGATCTGCTTGGCCAGCGATCCCATCGGCTCCATCTCGAGTTTTATGCCGGCGTCCGTGAAGTAGCCCTTGTCGAGGGCGTAGTAGATCGGCGCATCGCCGACGGAACCGATCATGCCAAGCTTGACGGTGTCGGCCGCCAGGCTCGGCATCGTGCCGCCGACCAACGCCAGTGCTGCCGCCATCACCATTCGACGCATGTTCACAGCCCATCGCATCATCTACACCGCCATCACATTGTCGCTGAGCGCCCGCTTCACCATGGCCATCAGGTCATCGACATTCTGCCGCATGTAGAGGGTGGCGGCGACGCGCACCGGATCGCCCGCATAGTAGCGTTCGTATTGCAGCATGCGCTGTCCAAACTGAGTGCCGGTCGCGTCCCACGCCAGTTTGCCCAGATGGATGCGGCTCTCGGCGTCGATGCCTGCCCCACGGTAATAGGCAGCAATATCCGGGCCAATCTCCGACAGAAGATCCTCGCGCGTCGGGTTGATGAGCAGGCCCCCCGCGCCGATCACCTGAATGACCTTGACGATCCGCTCATACATGCGCGGCAGGTGGTAGCGGATGGATTGGAGCGGCGGCCAGGCCGGGCGCAATGCGCCGCTTTCCGTCTTCTCCGCCTTGAGCTCCGACAGCGAGAGCGCGCCTTCCAGGAGTTGCAGAAAACCGAGGATCTCGCCCAGTTGCTCCTGCACGTGCAGAAACACATCGGTCTTGACGGAGCGCGAGACCGCAATGGCAATCCCCACCATGAACCGGCACTTGGCGAGCCCGCGCACCGCGGTCTGATGCCCGGTGTTGTTCTGGATGCTGGCGCTGGTGAAGAGCTTGTTCGCCAGCGCCACGTTCTCATGCAGGAATACACGCTCCCACGGGATCAGCACGTCGTCGAAAACCACCATGGCGTCGGGCTCTTCGAAGCGGCTCCCGAGCGGGTGATCCCACGGCGACATGCTGCCGTCGTCGAACGGCTCGCGACAAATGAATTTCAATCCCGGCGTGTCGGTCGGAATGCCGAAAGCGAGCGCATATTTCTCCTCGCCCGGCATCACGCTGCCGGGCAGCGGATAGACGATCAGCTCGTCAGCGGTCGGTCCATGGGTCGCCAGCATCTTGGCGCCACGCACAATCAGCCCTTCGCTGTTCTTGTTGACAATGCCGAGATGGGCGTACGGATTTTCCTGCTCGGCCGAAGTCTTCGAGCGATCGGTCTGCGGATTGACGATAGCGTGGGTGAGGAACAGGTCGTTACCGCGGCAGTATTCGTAATATTTGCTCAGGTTGCTGCCGAAATCGGCGCCGGCCTGGTGAAAGAACCCGGTCTCCTCGAACGACATCAGCACCGTATTGCAGTAATCCGGGGAACGCCCGACCATCCCGAACGTCGCATTCGCCCACACCGTCATGGCGTTGCGGCGATCAAAGATATCCTCGGTGCTGTGCGGGATCAGAAACGAGAGACCGTATGCCTCGTTGCCGGCTCCGCCGGCCGACATCTTCACGCCGTGCTGGGGGGAGCACTGCAGATCGTAGAGCTCGGCAAGGGTCGCAACCGGGCGCTTGAAATGCGGGTCCGCCACGACATCATCGATTTTGCGGCCGGCGATCCAAACATTTTTCTTCGCCTGGGCCTGCAGGCCTGCGATGTAGTCCTGGCCACTGCGGATCATTGGAGAGCCTATTCCTTGCTGGTGCGGCGCTTCGCCCGCACCATCGGCACCGTGGTGCCGTTCGTCGATGACTTCGTCTTCCGGCCGCGCAACTGCGCAATGCGCGCCGACAATTGCACCACACTGGTCGATCCTGGCCGCATGCGCGCCGACACGCTGGCGGCCGCGTCGCAGATCATGACGGTGACCTGCTTCAGACGTGCCGCCGGCAAGCGATCCGCGGGCGCCGCGATGCTGAGCGCGGCAACGGTGTGCCCCTCGCCGTCGAGGATCGGCGCTGCGACGCCGGCGACCTGCGGACTGTACTCGCGTTGATTGAGCGCATAACCGCTCGCGCGTACTTTCTTGAGATGACGCATCAGTTCGGCCGCATCGACGATCGTCGATGGCGTGTAAGGCTTGAGCTTTCTGACCATGCGGCGGAGGACCGCGTCATCCTGATAGGCCAGCATCACCTTGCCGCTCGACGTACAGTGCGCCGGGGCACGGCCGCCGATCTCGGTGAAGGTCCGCACGTCCTGCGGGCTGTCGATCTTGTCGATGTAGATCACTTCCAAGCTCTTGGGATCAAGCACGGTCAGGCGGACGCTTTCGGCCGTCTCCCGCACCAACCGGGTCATCGCCGGGCGCGCCAGCTCGCGGACATCGAAGCCGTCGATGACCTTGGTGCCGAGCTCCCACATTTTCAGGCTCGCCGCATAACGGCCATCGACCGTGGAGGCAAAGCCGGTCGCCACCAGCGTGTTCAACAAACGATGGGTGTTGCTCTTGGAAATCCCCAGCGATGCTGCGAGATCGCTCACGCCGCAGGGGCCGCCCGCCTGCGCGAGCGCCTCCAGCACGATCAACCCTTTGGCCAAGGTCTTTTCCATTGTACAGATCGGATGTACAGTTCGGAACAGCGTATCACAATTTGGGACAGTAGACGGTGCGACAAATTTCCTGTCAATAGACGACGCCGCCGGAGATCAATCACGTGGTGCAATCGAATAGTGACGACATCCTCATTGTTGGTGCGGGGATCGGCGGCCTCACGCTGGCGTTGAGCCTGCATGCGGCGGGCCTGGGCAAACGGGTTCGCGTGTTCGAAGCCGTTGCGGAGTTGAAGCCGGTCGGCGGCGGCATCAATCTCGGCCCGCACGCGATCAAGGTTCTGTCCGGGCTCGGGCTCGAGCCCGCACTGCTCGCGGTCTCAAAGCAACCGCACGATTACGCCTTCTTCACCAGCCACGGCCAGTTCGTGTATCGCGAGCCCTGGGGCAAGGCCGCGGGACACGAGTGGCCGCACATTTCCATTCACCGATCCGAGCTGCACAAAGTGTTGGCGAATGCCGTCGTCGAACGCATGGGCTCGTCGAGCCTGCAACTCGGGCGTCGGTGCATCGGGGTCGCGCAGGACGAGACCTCGGTGCGCGCGACCGTGGAGCGCGTCGACGGCGGCGCGCCGGAGACTCGCATCGGATCGGTTCTGATCGGGTGCGACGGCGTGCGCTCATTCATCCGCAGCGTCCTTTATCCGAACGAAGGTCCGCCGCGCTTCCATGGCATCAATCTCTGGCGCGGTGTCGCCACGCATAAGCCGATCCTCACCGGCAACAGTATTGTGCGGGTGGGCGCGATGCATACGACCATCAT
>JAFAXD010000513.1 GCA_019241285.1 Xanthobacteraceae bacterium
GATGTTGAGCGCCGCAACGCCCGCGCGGACAATTTCCTGGACACTGTAGTGCACGTTGACCGCGTTGCCGAAACCGGTGTCGGCATCGAGCAGCAGCGGGATCGTCGTGGACGCTGCGGCATGGCGGGCATGATCGACAACGTCACGCAGGCCCAGAATTCCGGTGTCAGGCACGCCGAGCAGAAATCCCGACATCTGCGATCCGGCGAGGAAGAAGCAGGTAAACCCGATCTCCTGTGCCATGCGGGCGTAGACCGGGCTGAATCCGCCCGGCATCACGACGAGCTCCGAACCTGCGAGCAGTCCGCGCAACGCAAGCCGCTTGCGCCGCGCCTCATCGACCCACTCGCTCATGCGGTGTTCTCCTGTTGTTTGGATCGGGCGCGAAACGCCTGAATGGCATCTTCCACCGAACGGAAGACGTGGTCGGGACCAAGCAGTGCCAGCAATCCGGCGCGTTCGGCCGCGTGCCGGGCGATTTCCGATTCCAGCCGGGCCAGCACGACGTCGGTGCCTTGGCTGCGCAACTCGGTGATCATCTGTTGCATGATGTCGGCGCCGGTGAAGTCGAAATCGATCACGCCGTTGGCCTCGAGGACCACCAAGCGGCACGGCTCAGGCAGCTTCGCGATCGCCGCCTGCAGCTTGTCGCGGATGTAGTAGGCGTTGGTGAAGTTGATCGGCGCGCCGGGCGCGAAGACCAGAACCCCGGGTTCGTGCTCGCCGGGCGCTTCGGGCAACAGGTTCCACCAGATGGTCGTATGCGGCACGCGCGCCAGCACGGCGGAGTCGGGGCGGGCGACGATGTAGAGGCTATGTAGCAGCGACAAGCCGATGCTCATGGCGACACCCGCCTGGATCGGCATGATGACGACCAGCGCGGCACTAGCAATGACCAGCAGAGTTTCCATGCCGCCGTTCAGATAGATCTTCCGGATTGTGTCGATGCGACAGATGCGCAGCGCGATGAACATCAGCACGCCGGCGAGTGCTGCCTCGGGCACAAAGCTGAACAGGCCGCCGGCGAACAGCACGATCACCGCGATGATCAGGATGGCGAGCAGACTGCAGGCCTGTGACCGGCCGCCCGACTCGACGACGGCGGCGGTGCTCGGCGGGCTCGCGTCGACCGCGAACGAGCCCAGCAAGCCGGCCAGAATGCTGCCGGCGCCCACGCCGGCAAAGTCGCGGCTGACGTTTTCCGCCTGCGTCGGATCGGAGGGGAACGAGCGTACTACGGCTGCGGTCTGCATCATGCAGACGAGCGCCACCGTGACCGCGAGCTGCAGCAGTTGTGTGAACTCGCTCCACTTGGGCAGGCTCATCGCGACCGTCGGCGGTGTGAGCGGAAGCGCGCCAAGCACCGCGACTTGGTTGTGATTGAACCCGAACCACCACACCGCCAAGCCACTCGCCACTAGTCCGATGAGCGAGCCGGGAATGCGCGGGTTGAGCCATTCGGCGATCAGTGTGCAGGCGAGCACGCCGAAGCCGATGACCAAGGGAATGGCCTTGGCGTCCGGCAGGCGTAGCATCAGCTCAAGAAAGCGGCCCAGCACATGTTGATCTGGCTTGACCGAAACTCCGAACACCGTCGGCAACTGGCCGATGATGATATGGACCGCAATGCCAACGAGAAATCCGGTGGTGACCGGGACGGAGAGCAGGTCGGCGATCCAGCCCGCCCGCAGCACGCCGGCCAGGAGCAGAATGGCGCCGACCAGCAGAGCCAAGGTTGCAGCCAGTGCCGCGTAATGCGGGTTCTCCGGCATCACCATCAGGGCGAGGCTGCCGGCCATGATCGGGGCGATGGTGGAATCGGACGCGACCGAAGCGAAGCGGTTTGAGCCAAGAGCGGCAAACGCAAATGAGCCGGCGGCGAATGCCAGCAGTCCGGCCATGGGCGAGAGGTGCATCAGCTTCGCGGTCGCCAACTGTCCCAGCAACGCAATCGCGGTCAACACCAGCGCGGCAAGTGCGTCGGTCGGCAGCATCGCGAGGGCGTAGCCGCGCAGCGATGGGAATAACCAGGCTTGGCGTGACGCCTTTCCCGTCATCGTGGCCACGGATTGTTGTTGATCGGTGCGAACATCAATCTGCCTGGATCCCGGCTTCCTTGGCTAGCTTGATCCACTTTTCGGTCTCGCCGTGGATGAAGGCCGCGAACTG
>JAFAXD010000550.1 GCA_019241285.1 Xanthobacteraceae bacterium
AGAACGGCATCAACCCCAAGGGCGACGTAACGATCATCGAGGTCCCCTTCCCCACCATGAAGGCGCAGCTGCAGGAAAAGAAGGTGACCTTGATCTCCTCCGTGCGGCCGTTCAGCGCCGATCCGGAGCTGCGGGCGATGGCGCGCACGCTGTTCACGCAGCGGGACGCGATCGGGCGCTCGCAGATGATCATCATGACCGGCCGCGCCCCGACGTTGCAGAAAAATCGCGCGGTCATCATCGACTTTCTGGAAGATCATATTCGCGAAGTGCGCTGGTTCATGGATCCGGCAAATCACGCCGAAGCCGTGAAACTGTTGGCCGACTTCACCAAGCAGCCGCCGGCGCGGTTCGAGAGCTGGGCGTTCAAGAAAGAGAGCGACTTCTATCACGATCCGGCCGGCCGTCCCGACGTCGCAGCCCTGCAGGCCAATATCACCGAGACCAACAAACTCGGGTTCATCCCGCAGCCCATGGACGTGCAGAAGTTCGTTGATCTGAGCTACGTGGACGCAGCAAACGCCCGGATGAAGTAGCTCCGCGGCCCTCATGTCAGTGTTTGCGGCGAACTCGCTGCGGCCGTCCTTCGAGACACTCGCACGCTATCGCGCGCGAGTTCCTCAGGACGAGGACTCTGTTTGTTGCGAGTCTGCGTGCCACATATTCAGCCCTCATCCTGAGGAGCTCGCGTCCCTTGCGCGGGGGCGTCTCGAAGGATGGCCACGATGAAGGCGTCTCCCTGGGGCCATCCTTCGAGACGCATCCGCGCATAGCGCGGATGCTCCTCAGGATGAGGTCAGAGAGTAGACGCTGCGATCTAACCGAGCGGCCTGTTATCCCCCGAACGGCACGATTTTTTGTTGTTGCTCGCCGAGCCCGGTGATGCCGAGGCGCACGACGTCGCCCGCTTTCAGGAATTTCGGCGTAGGCTTCATGCCGAGCGCGACGCCGGGCGGCGTGCCGGTGGCGATGATGTCGCCCGGCTCCATGATGAAGAACTGCGAGCAGTACCAGACCAGGTGCTCGACGCCGAAGATCATGGTCTTGGTCGAGCCCTTCTGGCGGGTCTCGCCGTTGACCGTGAGCCACATGTCGAGCGCCTGCGGATCGGGGATCTCATCTTTAGTGACGAGCCAGGGACCGATCGGCCCGAACGTCTCGCAACCCTTGCCTTTGTTCCACTGACTGCCGGAACGCGCGATCTGGAAATCGCGTTCGGACACGTCGTTGGCCACGAAATAACCGGCGACCGCGTCCATGGCCTTGCTCTTTTCCAAATAACGCGCGCGGCTGCCGATCACGATGCCGAGCTCGAGCTCATAATCGAGTTTGGTCGACTCCTTGGGGGTGATCGTGTCGTCATTGGGCCCGCAGATCGATGTCGGCGCCTTACTGAAGATGATAGGCTCTTTCGGTAAGGGCGCGCCGGCTTCTGCAGCGTGGTCTGCATAGTTGAGCCCGATTGCGATGTAATGCCGCACATTCCCGACGCACGGGCCGAGGCGCGGATTACCGGACACGAGCGGCAGCTGTTCGAGCTTCTGGCTGCGGATCTTCGCCAGGCCATCGGGGGTGAGGGCCTCGCCGGCGATGTCGGGAACGACATTCGACAGATCACGGATGCCTCCGGATGCGTCGACAATTCCGGGTTTCTCACGGCCGGGCGGGCCGAAGCGAACGAGTTTCATGGAAAATCCCTGGGCTTGATTTAGAACGCGCGATCATGCGTCGCAGACGCTTGATCGGCAAGCGCCGATCACGCGAACGCGGCCGGAAAGGCACCGCCGTCGATCAGGAGGTTATGGCCGGTAATGAAGCCGGCGTGGGCGGAGCAGAGAAATGCGCAAGCCGCGCCGAACTCTTCGGGCCGGCCGATGCGTTTGGCCGGAATCGTTTCGACGCGTTGGGCGCGCATGGCCTCGGGCGTCGTGTTGTGGCGCCGCGCGTTGGTCTCGAACAGTGACTTCAACCGATCCGTGTCGAAGGCGCCCGGCAACAGGAAATTGATGGTGACGTTGTGCGGGGCAACCGACCGCGCGACCGTCGTCAGGAACGCCGTCAGCCCGGCACGTGCCGCGCAGGACACCTCGAGGTTCGTCTGTGGCATCAGCACGCCGCCAGACGTGATGTTGACGATGCGCCCGAATTTGTTGACCACCATATGCTCGAGCGCTTTTTGGATCAGCTCGATCGGTGCCACCATGCTGCCGGTCACGCCCTCGAGCATTTGCTGACGGTTGACCTCGCCGTAAGGGCGCGGCGGTGGTCCCAAGTTGTTGGTGACCAGAATGTCGGGTTGTGGGCAAGCTGCAAACAAGGCGGCCTGGCCTTCAGGACTGGCGACGTCGGCAGCGACGGCGGTCACTTTGGCGCCAGTCGCGTTGCGGATATCCGCAGCGGTCGCCTCGGCGCTGTCGCGGCCGCGGCCGTTGACGACGACTTCGCATCCCGCTTCCGCGAGCTTTTCCGCGCAGGCGCGGCCGAGGCCTTTGCTCGACGCGCAGACGAGGGCCTTGCGGCCGGCTATTCCGAGATCCATGGCATGGGCTTCAGATTGGCGGCGTTTCGCTTGCGGGCTGTTCGTTGACGGCCACGCTGCTTACAGCATTGC
The DNA here is from genome assembly GCA_019241285.1 of Xanthobacteraceae bacterium. GTDB lineage: Bacteria > Pseudomonadota > Alphaproteobacteria > Rhizobiales > Xanthobacteraceae > JAFAXD01. Next base: position 2,612 of record JAFAXD010000550.1, read on the forward strand.
CGCGCCAGACAAAATCCGAGCCGAGCCAGCCCGTGACCCACAGCGCCGGCAAGGCGAGATCACGCACGAGCGCGTGCAGCGGATAGGCCCAGGTCAACGGCCAGCCGGCGATGCGCGCGAGCTTGGCCTCGGCGCCGTACCACACAGTTGCCACGGTCAGCACCGCCGCGATCCACGATGCGTCGAGCGCGAGGGCCAGGACTGCAGCCGTCGCGAACGGAATCAAGGCGCCGCTGAGAATCTCCGGCGCGTAGAACATCGGGAACGAGGCGCGGCGCAGTTGCGCCCAGCGCGCCTGACGATGCCACACCTCCAGCGCGCCCCGGCGGCCGAGCGGTTGCGGGAACGGCGCGTCGACGAGGCGCACGCGCAAGCCCGAATCACGCACCACCTTGGTTGAGGCTGCATCCTCCGCCGGCTCGAGGCCGAGCAGGCGAATGCCGCCGGCTTCCTCCAAGACGGAGCGCCGCCAGAACATCGTCTTGCCCTGGGCGAAGCCGAGGCCGAGCGTATCAGCGCCATATTGCCAACGCGCTTCGTAGGTGTTGAGGAACGCGCATTCGACGCCGGCCCAGAACCCATGCGGCTCCGAGCCCGATGGCGGTGAGCACACCAGCCCGGTATCGTCGTGGCGCCAGGCGTTCCACAGCCGCGTCAGATAGTCGGGCGGCATCAGCACATTGCTGTCCGCGAGCACGATCCAATCGTGTGCCGCGGCGTTCCATCCTTTGAAGCAGTTGTTGAGCTTGGGGTTGGCGCTGATGCGCTCGTCACCGATCAACAACTTGGCGCGCACCTGCGGATACTCGGCGATCAACTGCTGCACCGTCGGCACGATCGGGTCGCGCGCATGCGCGACACAGAAGATCAGCTCATAATCTGGATAATCGAGTTCAAAACCGGAGCGCAGCGTCGACTCGGCAAAATTATCAAGCCCGCAGACCGGCCGAACCAAACTGATTGCCGGCGCATTCTCTGGGGCGGGCTCGTGCGCGGTTCGCGCCCGGCAACGCACAACAGCGATCGCAACGCTGATGAGATGCGAACCAACGGTGAAACACAGAAGAATCGCGGCCGCGCAAATCACCGTTGTCATGGTCGCGACGCTAGTGTGGTGCAGTGACACATTTGTGACCGGCCCCCGACCCCGCCGGATGTTGGATCCGCCGCTTACAGAGCAAGCAATTTTGTCATATAAGTGTTATCCGAGTCGGGCATAGCACCATAATCATGGCACAACAAGACCGGCTACCGTGACGGCAGAACCTCAACGCTACCGCGCGCTGTTTGTATCCGACGTGCACCTCGGCGCGCGCGGTTGCCAAGCCGACAAACTGCTCGATTTCCTGCGCTGGCATGAAGCCGACACCATCTATCTGGTCGGCGACATTGTTGACGGCTGGGCGCTGCGATCAGGTTGGTATTGGCCGCAACAGCACAACGATGTGGTGCAGAAGTTGCTGCGCAAGGCGCGCAAGGGCGCGCGCCTGATCTACGTGCCCGGCAATCACGACGAGTTCATGCGCGATTACTATGGCACCCATTTCGGCGGTATCGAAGTGGTGGAGAATGCCGTGCACGCGGCGGCCGACGGCCGGCGTTATCTGGTGATCCACGGC
>JAFAXD010000164.1 GCA_019241285.1 Xanthobacteraceae bacterium
TTCGATGCCAGCCTCGATGATGTCGCGCATGTGCGATTCGAGGCAGATGTTGGCGACGGGACCGGCCATGATGACCTTGTCGACCTTGCGCATGTGCAACTGCTTGATCAGGTCATTCGCTTCGCACCCGAAGTGCTTGTGCGGCGCCGTCGTGCACGTATGGCCGTCCATCAGGTACTTCTTGAAGGGTTCGTAGTAGTCGGCGCGGGACCCGTGGAAGCCCTCGAGATCGACCGGATCCTTGCGACCGCAAAACCCGATCGACCGGAGATAGTCCGCGATCGCACCGGGAGCCACGACCCACTGGCCGTCCGTGGGATAATACCAGTGCGGCGAGTGGAGGACGAAGTAGCCGAGCTCCTGCGCGGTCTTGAGCAGCGCCTCGAGGTTCGCGATTACGTTCCGCTTCTTCAGCGCATCCTCAATCAGCGCGTAATACCGGGGTTGCTCGCCCGGCTGCAGAAATTCGTTCTGTATGTCCGCCAGTACCAAGGCCGTGTGGTCCTTATCGAGCCGCATCTCGGGATTGCGGTGGGTAAAGGTGAACATGCAAAGCCTCCTCGGCACTCCAGGGTCGAGGCTTTAAATGGAACGTCCGCCGGACGTCGCAAACGATGGATTTGTGGCGTCAGTTTAGCTGGGCTAAACTCAACATATGATCAGACGATTTGCGCTTCTCCAGGCGTTCGTTGCCGTCGCCCGCGCTCAAAGAATGAAAGAGGCTGCGGATGTGCTCGCGGTCACGCCGGGTGCCGTGAGCCAGCGCATTCGACAACTTGAGGAAATCGTCGGCCAGCCGCTTTTCACACGGACTCGCGAGGGTGTTGAGTTGACGGCCAGCGGGATGGAGATGTTCGCCGCGCTCGCGCAGCCATTCGCGGCGATCGAGGCGATTGACCGCGACCTTGATTCCGGCAGCACGCGCAAGCGCGTCGTGATCAACACGATGCCATCGCTGGCCGCGACGTGGCTTGTACCTCGGCTCAACAGCTTCATTCGCCTCAATCCCAACATCGAAGTTGTTATCGAGACGTCCAATAAGCTTATTGACCCTAAGCGCGACCCGGTGGATTTGGCGATCCGCCACGGATTGGGACACTACGCCGGCCTCGAGAGCGCTTGGCTCATGACACTCGAGTACGTCATCGTTGCGAGCCCGGTTCTCCTGCGAGGCAAGCCGCCGATCAAAACCCCACGCGAGTGCCTGAACTACCCGCTCCTTCACGGCGTGCAGAGGAAGGATTGGCCGATGTGGTTTGAAGCCCAGGGCATTCAAACCCCCGACGTGAAAAAAGGTCACGCTTTCTCTGATGCGCAACTCATCGTTGCGGCGGCCATCGCCGGGCAGGGGCTGGCGCTTCTTCGCGATATTTACGTCATGGAGGCACTTCGAACGGGCGAACTCGTCAAAGCCTATGATGGTTCTTGGCCGGCCCAATTTGGCTATTACGCGGTCACCACGGCCGAATCGCTGCAAAGGCCAGCTGTACGTCGTTTCCGCGATTGGCTTATTGATGAAGCTCAGCGTGATGCGAGCGATGCTTCTCTGCAAGCTACGCCGCTGATCGAGGCCCAGCGCCGAAGATCCACGTTGTGACGGGCCGACGCGCCAGCGGGCCGTTGCCCGCGGCGATTTGGGTCTTGCTCTTCCATGCGGGCGCGTAACATGGGATAGAACCGATCTCCTTCGAACAAAACAAAGGACCGACGGTATGAAGCGATTGTGCCTCTTGCTCTCCCTGCTCATCACGCCGGCCTACGCTCAATCCGAGGCTCAATGTGAGCAGGTCCGTCAAGCGGTGCAACAATATGGATATCGTGCCGCACGGGCCCATGCCGAGCGAACGATGCCGCCGGAGTATGTACGCGCAGGTGAGGCATGCCTGCATCGGCCGCATCAGGGGGCTGGTCGTACCGTCCGCCATTACCGAGCCCGGTCTGTCAATCATTGAAGTGGTTGCATCGGGCCGCGCTGGCGTTTTGATATCCAGAGCGTATAATTCAGCACACTTGGCGGTTGCGCGGATGGGCATGTCCTCGAGATTGGGTCTCGCAGTCCTGGTGGCGACGCTTTCTCTAAGCGCGCAAGCGGCCCACGCCCAGGCCCCGACGACATATTGGATCCCAGACCTGCCATTTGGCTTCGGTGGCAATCTACCCGCCGGGCCGGGTTCGAATTTTGGCAGCTCGCGCTACAATTTTCCCAACGGCTGGTTCATCGGCCGCGACGGCGGCGGCATGGGTTTAAACTTGAACGGCATCAACCAGGATGGAGCGTTTGGCCGCTCGCTCGATTACCAGGGCGTACGGGTTGGCTATGACTTCCGGAACGGGGGCGGGTTACCCCTTACATTCTATGCCGGTTTCGACACCTTGAAATATGATGCCGGTATCGGTGGTGCCCCTTTCGGCTCCTTCAATACCGTGTCCGGCTCGCTCCCAGGCTACAAGGCGCATGCAGGTGTCGAATTCCAGCCGACGCCGAATGTCAGCTTGTCGCTCGGGCTCGGCTTCACGCAGCAGTCGGGAGGCATCGACAGCAACACCAATTCGCCCTCGCTGTATGGCGCTGCTCCATTTGCAGACCGCGGTCTCCGCTAACGCTGCTCGCAAGGCCGCGGGTCCTAATTATTTGAATTCAAAAACGCGCGACGAGATCAAGAAGCGGGCGAACAACGTCCACAGCTGATCGTCACTTCAGCCGCTTTGCCGCCTCCTCGACCAATGACAGGTCGGTGTACTTGCGGATGTCCATCGTCTGCTTGAGGAACCCGAGCTGGACCTGGGTCTCTATTGATTTTTGCAACGCGTCGAGGTCGAGCTTGCCATCCGGGTTGTGGAAATAATCGCCGTTCTGACCGTCCTTGCGGAACAGCCAGCTGTCCCAGCGGTCAGGCGGGGTCTTGGTGAGTTCCGCCGCGATCTTTACGGCTTGCGCATGATTGGCCGGGTCGAGGTACCAGCGTTCCTGCCGCAATGCATCTTCTAAGAAGTCGACCATGGCGGCACGGTTCTTCTCCAGGAACGGGGCGCGCGCCACCCACATGGCGAGCTGGGTGACGCCCATAGCGTCGGCCTGGGTGAACAAGGTACGCGTGGTCGCCCGCACCTCCGGGTTGGCGGTGAACGGAAGCGGCAGCATGATCAGATCGACTTTGCGGTCCTTTAGCATGGCCGGCATGGTCGGGATCTGCGCTTCGATGATCGTGAGATCGCGCTTGTCCTGCAGGTTATGTTTGGCGAGCATGGCGCGCAGCGGAATGTCCGTTCCGGTGCCGTATCCGGCAGCGGCGAGCACCTTGCCACGCAGGTCCTCCACGGTTTTGATCGGACTGTCCTTGAGCACCAGTGCCTGGTTCGAGTAGTAGCCCGGAACCCCGTCATGCAGCTCGTCGGCGATGATGCGCAAATCGTCCATGCCGGCATTGCTGATCGCGATCGGCAGCGACGAGAAACCAAAATTGGCGATCTCGAGCTCGTTGGCGGCGAGAGCGATCGGCAGCGAAGTTGTGTTGTTATAGTGGACCGCTTGGAAGGTGTAAGATTTGTCGAGGTGGCGCGCCAATCCAGGCGTTTTGAACAGCATCGTCGCCCAGTTCGCGACGGGGACAATGAACGACAATCGGATCTGCAGCGGTTCGGCCGACGTAGCGCTCAGGCTTGCCGCCAAAGCAGCGGCTGCGACGATCGCCTTCAACGAGGCGGACCCTAAACGCATCATCTCCTCCCAGCTTTATGCTTGTTGTGTTAATGATCGGCGAGCGCACCGCGCGAGTCAACGAACCCCGCCGTGTTTGTGTCACATGCAAGAGCGACTGACCTGATGGATCAACGAGCCGGGCTCGCGGCGCCGAAAATCGTCAACCTCGATTTCACGCCATTGGAACATGTGCTGCCGCCGGAGAAGGCATACGGCATGGCGCGCGGCCTCAACTTCCCGATAGGATCGAGACCTTGCGCGTGCGCGGCTGAGGGCGGCGTGTGAATCCTGATCAAGCTCTGCTCAAGCGCTTCCTTGCCGATCCGGCAACGGCACTCGCGATCGACTCCAATCCGCTCGGAAGCGCGCTGCGGGCCAAGCTGCTGGAGCGCAAAGGCGATACGCTGCAAATCGCATTCGAACCGGGCCGCGAATTTCTACAAGGAAACGGCGTCGTGCAGGGCGGGATCGTCACCACGATGCTCGACATGACAGCGGCATTTGCGGTGCTGGCGACCTTGCCGGACGACCGCACGGCCGCCACCGCGAGCCTGACGGTTTCATTTCTGTCCGCGGTACGGCCGGGGCCGCTCCTGGCGACCGGGCTGGTGGAACGCGCGGGCCGGCGGCTGATCTTTGCGCGGGCTCAGCTCGAGAGCGCGCCGGATGGCGCCTTGCTGGCGACCGCAAGCGTGGTGATGTCGGTCTTGGAGATGCGGGCGGAGCGCGCTTGATAACAATCCACCGCCACGGCTAATGGTGGGGAACAAGAAAACTGGAGGAGGGGATGCGCAACAAGCTTCTAGCAGTTGTCGTGTTCTGTGTGGCGTTGGCGGCTTCGGCACAGGCACAAACCCAGAAAATCATCATCACGACCCCGGGCGCGGCCCTGCATTTCTTTCCGGCGCATGTGGCGGCGGCCGCGGGACTGTTCGCGGCGGAAGGGCTCGATGTCGAGTGGGTCGATGTCGGAGCCGGCTCCAAGCAGGTCGCGTCGGTTATCGGCGGCAGCGCGATCATGACGGTGCTCGGGATGCAGCCCGCAATCACCGCGGCCGAGCATGGAGCGGACCTGGTCGCGTTCGCGGCCCTGTTCAACAAATACCCGATCCAGGTTGTGCTGCATCCGCTGGTGATGCAGCGCATTGGAATGACGCGGGGCATGCCGATCGACGAGAAGGTCAAGCGCCTCGCTGGCCTGAGGATCGGGATCACGGGCGTGACCAGCTCGACCGACAGCGTACTGCGCTCCCTGCTGCTGGCCCGTGGCCTTGATCCCGACAAGGAACTGCGCATCCAACCCTTGGGCACGCCGACCGCCATGTTGGCCGCCCTATCCAAGAAAGCAATCGACGGCGCGATGCTATCGGCGCCGCAGGCGCAGATTGCGGAAGCGGGCGGTTATGGCCAGACCGCGATTGACCCGCTGACCGGCGAAGTCCCTGACCTCAACGGCGTGCCCTACACGGCGATGATCACCACCCGCGACGCGCTGAAGCGGCAGCCGGACGTGATCATGAAGGCGACCAACGCGCTGACGAAAGCCATGGTGCTCGAGCAGAAGGAACCGGAGCGGGTCCAGCAACTTCTGCAGAGCAAGATCTTTCCGGATATCGATGCCAAGCTGTTTGCAAGCTTCGAGCCGACCTATCGGCCGGCGGCGGCGCAGACGCCGGTGATCACGCCGGACGACTACGCGCGGCTCCTGAAGTGGATGAATATCCTCGACCCAAAGCCGATCACCGTGTCTTACGAGCAGATGATCGACACGCAGTTTGCCAAGCGCGCAGCCGCGGAAATTCTTGGACGATAGAACGTGATGAAATCAAGTTGAGCCGGTTTCCAGAACTCGTCATTGCGAGGCGCGCCGCGCCGAAGCAATCCAGAACCCAGTGTTATGGCCCCTCGCTTCGCTCGCAATGACGATGTATTCGGTTCGTGCTTTGATTCAAACTTTAGGCGTCACCGTTTCGGGACCGGCACCTCATGAACCTTCATGGCGAGCGCGACTGAGGTGTAGTAGCCGAGCAGCACCAGCACTTCGGCAATCCCAGTGCGGCCCAGCACGGCCTCGACCTCGGCGAAGTCCTTGTCTGCGAGCTTGATCCCGGAGATGAGCGCGGAGGCGAAGCGATAAACCGCGTTTTCATGCGGGTCGGCCAGCTTGGGATCGACCCCGCCGCAGATCGCTTCGATCGCCGCCTCCGAGACGCCGGCCTCGCGCGCGCCGCGGATATGTGCGTCGAGCACGTACTCGCCGTGCCAATGACGAGCAATCAGAATGATGCAGATCTCGACCTCGCGCGTGCTCAGGGAGGACTTCTTGTTGAGAAAAGTCCCGATCTGCTCCATGCCCGCCGCGACCTTTGGGCTGTGGATCCAGACCTTATAGGGCGTGAGAATACGGCCGCGGCCGGCGGTGAGTTGCTCGAATACGGTTGTCTGCTCGCCCGTCATTTCGCCGGGCGCAATCTCTTTGATGCGACTCATATGCTTGTGCTTGGATCCGAGAGCTACGGTTGGTTCAAGAGTGGGATATCCTTGACCGGCCTGCGACCCGGCAGCGAACGCAAGAAGGCGTGGATATCGGCCGCTTCCTGATCGGACAGAACGGCCGTCGAGTAGGCGGGCATGTCGTTGGGCGGCTCGCGTAGAAAAGCTTGGAACGATTCCACCGGCAGTTCGATCTGCGCTAGGGCCGGCGCCGGATAGTTGAAGGCACCACCTTCGCCGGCGCGGCCGTGGCACATGAAGCAGCCGTCGGCGATGAAGATCCGTTTGCCGTTCTCGGCATTGCCGGCCGGCGCGTCTTCCGCCCAGGCGTATGCGGCGAACAGGCCCGTCGCGATGATGATCAAAGCCGTCGCCGCTAGTTCAAACAAACGTCGCATGAGACACTCCTTGGAATTAGCAACCCCTCTGGACCCTCATCCTGAGGAGCACGCGGGCTCTGCCTGCGTGCGTCTCGAAGGATGGCCCAGGACAGAGGCCTATTATTGCAGCCGTCCTTCGAGACGCATCCGCGCGAGTGCGCGGATGCTCCTCAGGACGAGGGCTGAGTGATGTCGGCATGGTCCTCAGCGCGGATCGGTGATGACATCGATCAGCGCCGGCTGGCCGCTCTTGACCATGGCGACAGCGCGCTTGAGCGCCGGGCCAAGCTCGTTTGGATCGCTGATCGGGCCCTCGCCATAGACACCGAAACCGCGCGCCACGGTGGCGTAGTCCACGTTCGGGTCCTTGATGGTGGTGCCGATATCGGTGTTGGTGATGCCGCGTCCGTGTCGTGCCGCCATGGCCTGCAGGTACATGTATTCCTGATGATAGGCGCGGTTGTTGTGCAGGATGTAGAGCATCGGGATGCGGTGATGCGCCGCGGTCCAGAGCGTACTCGGCACGAACATGAAATCGCCGTCGCCGCCGAACGCCAGGGTAAAGCGTCCGTGCCGTTTGTTGGCAAGCGCGGCACCCAGCGAGGCGGGCAGGTTATAGCCGACACCGGCGCCGCCGGAACCGCCGTTCCATTGATAAGGCTTCTTGAAGTCCCACAGTTTGTGCGGCCAGGAGAGCCGGATGCTGGTGCCGACCAGCGACCAGTCTTCGTCCTTGATCTGCGCATAGACTTCGGCGCACAGCCGGGCGGTCGTGATCGGGCTCGCATCCCACCCCAGCGTGGCGTCGGATTTTGCCTGCTCGATCATGGCGAGCTTGGCGGCCGCGAGTTTTTTGCCGCGCGCCTCGAAAGCGGCTTGCCGGCCGGCATCGCTTGCGCGCTTCACCGCCTCGATCAAGGTCGGCAAGCTTGCTTCCGCATCGCCGGCAATGGCGAGATCGACTTCCTGATAGCGGGCGAAATCCTGATAGTTGGATTTCTGGAAGAGGTCGCGGCTTCCCAGGGTGACGACCTTGGCGCCGCTCTTGTAGACCGGCCGGTACGAGCGAACGATGCGATCGCTGAAGGCGTTGAGCGAGCCCCACAGATCGTTCATCTCGATCGCCAGGATCAGATCGGCCTGCGCGACCAGCGCACGGCCCCGGAAGGTCTGATTGAGCGGATGGCGCGAGGGAAAATTCATCCGCCCCGCATTGTCGATCACCGGACATTGCAGCGCCTCGGCGAGCTCCACCATGCGGGTAAGGCCGGCCGGCGTGCGCGACACGCGATCACAGACGATGACGGGGTTTTCCGCCGCGACCAGCATCTTGGCGAGCTCGTTGAGCGCGGCGCTATCGCCCTGCGGCGGGATCACCTTGATGAGTTTCGGGATGCGCAGCGACTCGGCATCGCTGATTGGGTTTTCCTGCAGCTCTGCATCGAGCGACAGCATGACCGGGCCCATCGGCGGGGTGGTGGCGATCTTGTAGGCCCGCACGGTGGACTCGGCGAAGTGCTGCAGCGATGTCGGCTGGTCGTCCCATTTGACGAAATCGCGCACGATCGCCGACGGATCGATCGCCGAATGCACCCATTCGGCTCCCGGCATGCGCTTGTCGGCTTCGATGATGTTGCCGCCCATACAGATGACCGGCACGCGGTCGCACCAGGCATTGTACATCGCCATGGTGGCGTGCTGCAGCCCGACCACGCCATGACAGATGAAGGCCATCGGCTTGCCTTCGATCTTGGCGTAGCCTTGCGCCATGTGCACGGCGATTTCCTCATGCGGACAGGTGAGGATTTCCGGCTTGGTGTTGTTGCCGTAGTTGAGAACCGCCTCATGCAGGCCGCGGAAGCTCGAGGCGCAGTTCATGGCGAGGTAATCGATGTCGAGCGTCTTGAAGACATCGACCATGAAGTCGCCGCCGCTCGAGCTCTGATTCACCGGATCCTTCGGCGGGGGCTGCGTCTCCCGCGCCGTCAACTCGGGCCCCGGGACATCGGCCTTGCGGGTCTTTACCGCCGCGCCGGCGAGCTGCGGGCTTGCAGTCGCCGGATTGGCGAGGGCGGCAGCCCCCACGATCGTTGCCCCCTTCAGAAAATTGCGGCGGCCGGCATCGAGCCCATGACGGCGTTTGGCCATGATCTCCTCCCTTGATCCGTGAAAACGATTAAATTTTTGAATGCTCAACCATCGCGCTGTGGGCCGAGCGCGTCAAGGCGAGGCGAAGAATACCTCGCCTGCACGCCGGGCAGCGATGAGTGCTATTGCTTGCACGCGCAAGCGCGTGCTCCTCAGGATGAGGGCGTCGAATAACTGACGCGCGCTTACGCCAACGCCGGCTCGCGGGCCGTGGACTTCATATCAGCCGGGTCGCGCAGTCCAAGAATGCGCCGGGCATTGTCGTAGAACAGCTTCTGCCGATCGGCCGGCGAGAGCTCGACCTCGTCAAGCAGGCGCAGGCAGGTTGCGGGGTCCCAGCACGGATAGTCGGTGCCGTACATAACGTGATCGATCCCGTAGTAGTCGATCGCGAACTTCATGCCGGCGGAATGCGGGGAAACCGTATCCGTGTACATGCGCTTCATGTAGGTGCTGGCCGGCTGCGGCAGCTTGGCGGCCTTGGTGTTCTTGTCCATGCGGCCGGACTGATAGGGCAGGGCGCCGCCAGTGTGCGATAGCACCACCTTCAGATTCGGATGGCGTTGCATCAGGCCGGAGAGGATCAGCCGCGAGGCCGCGACGCTCACTTCGATCACGCGGCCGAGGCTCAGGTGCAGGGCCCCGTTGTAACCCTCCAGGATATCCTGGAACACGGCATCCGTCGGATGCAGGAACAGCGGCACGCCGAGCTCCGCAACGCGGGCATAGAACGGCTCGAGGCGCTCAGCGTCGATTCGCGGGTCACTGCCGACGCTGCCCGGCAGGTTCACCCCCATGAGGCCAAGCTTGTTGACGGCGTGATCGAGCACCTCAATCGCCACGCGCGTATCCTGCAGCGGCACCGCGGCGCTGGCCCACAGCCGGCCCGGATACTTGCGCTGCGCGCCGGCCATCTCCTCGTTCCACATCAACGCCCAATCGCGGCCTTCCTCGGCCGGCAGGTCGGAGAAGAACACCGAGAACGGGCCGATCGAGCACACGACGTCGACCCGGTGGCCGAGCCTATCCATGTGGGCGAACTGCTCATCGAGGTCGAACCAGTCCGCCCAGCTGTTGAGGTGGGCGCCGGCGCCCTCGCGCCGCCAGTAATCGTAGCCGCCAGTCTTATTCACGCCGGCGCGCGGGAATTCCTTACGCTGGCACAACTTGTCGAACACCGAACGCGGCCACCAATGGAAATGCGAATCGATGATGTGCATGGGCTTCCTGCCGTTTCGGCCGGTTTGATCGCGCGGATTGGCCGACTGAAGGATTCTAGGGAGACGGAAGGGGCAGGGTCAATGCATATTCCTGGCGCAGTGCCGGCTTGAGCACCTTGCCGCTACCCGACAGCGGCAATGGACTGGTGCGGATCTCCACGCTGCGCGGCACCTTGTAGCCGGCGATCAGGCCGCGGCAGTGAGTGCGGATCGCCTCCGGATCGAGTTGCGCATCGGCACGCGGTACCACGACGGCGTGCACGGTCTCGCCCCAGCGCGCGTGCGGTACGCCGATAACGGCCACCTGGGCAACACCTGGATAGAGCGAAATCGCGCTCTCGACCTCGGTCGAGTAGATGTTCTCGCCGCCGCTGATGATCATGTCCTTGAGCCGATCAACGATGGTGATCAGGCCGTCCTCGTCCATGTGCGCGGCGTCGCCGGTGTGCAGCCAGCCATCGCGCAGCGCGGCGGCGGTCTCCTCGGGCTTGTTCCAATAGCCAAGCATCACGTTGGGACCGCGGATCAGCAACTCGCCGACGGTGCCGCGCGGCACTTCGTTCCCTTCGGCATCGGCGATCTTGATTTCGCAGTTGAGCACGGCGTGGCCGCAGGAGCGCATGCGCGCGCCGGCGACCGCGGGCCGGCGCAGGTCATGGGGCAGGGCGCTGCCGATCGGCGAAATCTCGGTCATGCCCCAGCCGTGCAGCCAAAGGAGGTCGGGCCACAGCGCGAGCGCGCGCCGCAGAGTCGCCTCCGGCATCGGCGCGGCACCGAATTGGATCTGCCGCAGGGCGGAGAGATCGAAGCTGCGCACGTCGGGATGATCGAGCATCATGGCGATCATCGCCGGGACCAAAGTGACATTGGTCACCTGATGGCGCGCCAGCGCGTCGAGGCACGCCTGTGCATCGAACTTCGCGATCATCACATGGGTGCCACCCACCATGGTGATGGCGAACGTCGCCATGCCGTCGGCGAGATGGAACATCGGCGCGGCATGCAGATAGCGCGACGTGCGGTCATAGCCGACGAGCGGGATCGCGTTCATGGCGTTGCTGATGAGATTGTCGTGGCTCAGCAT
>JAFAXD010000576.1 GCA_019241285.1 Xanthobacteraceae bacterium
CCGAGCTGCAGCAGTTCAAGGCGTTGTTGTAGACTGGTGCTTGGCGCCATCCTTCGAGACGCATCCGCGCATAGCGCGGATGCTCCTCAGGATGAGGGCCCAGCAACAAATACAAACCTCATCCTGAGGAGGCTGGTCCCGCAGGGACCAGGCGTCTCGAAGGATGGCGACAAACTCCTACTCAGCAACACCAATCAGGCGATCCAGCAACGTATGGTCGTGCAGCAGTTCTTGGCTCGGGCAGCGGTGCACGATTTCGCCGCGGTCCATGACCAGGCAGCGGTCCGAATGCGCCAGCGCGATCTCGAACTTCTGTTCCACCATGAGGATTGCGAGATTGCCGGCATCGCGCATACGCGCGATCGCCGCGACCAGCTCCTGCACAACCAGCGGCGCCAGACCCTCTACAGGTTCGTCCAGCAACAACAAGGATGGATTTGTTGCGAGCGCACGCGCGATCGCAAGCATCTGCTGCTCGCCGCCGGAGAGCTGCGTCCCAGCGTTGCGGCGGCGCGCGGCAAGCCGGGGGAACAGGTCATAGAGCGCCTCGAGGGTCCAGGGGCCGGGCCGCGCCACGACGGTGAGGTTCTCCTCGACGCTGAGCGAGCCAAACACCTCGCGCTCCTGCGGCACCCAGCCGAGCCCAAGTCGGCTCCGCCGGTGTGAGGGCAGCGTCTCTACGCGCTTGCCATAAAGCGCGATTTCGCCGCCCTGCAGGGTGGTTAGCCCGCACAGCGTCTCGATCAATGTCGTCTTGCCGACGCCGTTGCGGCCGATCACCACAACGAGCTCGCCGCGACTGACGTTGAACTCAACGCCGTGCAGCACGCGCGCCTTGCCGTACCCGGCCTGCAGGCCTTTCACGGCGAGCGCCGGCACGCCATCGCCCGTGCTGGTCGGCTCAGGTGCCAAGATAGACCTCGCGCACGCGTGGATGGGTGCGGATCTTGTCGGGCGTGTCCTGCACCACAAGCGCCCCGGCCGCAAAGACCGACACGCGGTCGGCGTAGCGAAACACCAGATTCATGTCATGCTCGATGAAGAGCACCGTCGTGTCCGCCGTCAGAACCGCAAGCTGTCGGAATAGCTCGTGGCCTTGCGCCGTCGAAAGGCCGGCCGCAGGCTCGTCCAGCAGCAATAATTGCGGGCGCAGCGCGAAGGCCAGTGCAACCTCGAGCAGCCGCTGCTTGCCGTAGGGCAACGTCTCGGTGACGGTCAGCGCATCGTCGGCCAAGCCGAACTTCACCAGCAGCGCGTTCGCTTCGTCGATCAGCTTTCCCTCGCGCGACACCGAACGCAGCGACACATTGGCCCGGCCTTCCCGTTGCGCAAGGGCAATGACGACCGAGGCCAGCGGATTGAGTGCCTTGAACAAGGAATTGATCTGAAACGTGCGCGCGATGCCGGCCTTGACGCGCTGCTGCGGCGATTCATGCGTAATCACACGCCCGTTGAAGAGCACATCGCCCGAGGTCGGCCGCAGTAATCCGGTGACCAGGCCCACGAACGTCGTCTTGCCGGCTCCGTTAGGTCCAATGATCGCGTGGCGCTCGCCGCGTCCGAGCGTGAAATTGAGGTGCTCAAACACGACAAGGCCGCCAAAGGCCATGTGCAGGTCGCGGGCCTCAAGGATCGGCGAGTTTTGCGGATCAGTCATCGGCGGCGAACGCGCCTCACCAACGCCTCCAGCGACGGCACAATGCCCTTGCGGAAAAACGCGACCATCACCACCAACAGCAAGCCTATCCAGAAATACCAATAGACCGGGCTCAACTCAGCGAGCCAGTCGCGCAGGATCAGGAACACAAAGGCGCCGATGAAGGCGCCATAGAGCCGCCCGGTTCCACCGATGATCAGAATCACCAGCACATCGGCTGAGCGCTGGAACGAAAGACTCGTGGGCGATACGAATTGCGTCGTCTGGGTGAGCAGCGCGCCGGCCGCACCGGCAAACGCGGCCGCGATGGCGAACACGGTCGTCACGTCGCGCTCGAGCGGCGCGCCAAGCATGATCATGCGGCGCGGGTTCTCGCGCGCGCCGAGCAGCGCGAGCCCGAACGGCGATTTGACGAGCGCGCGTGCCAAGAGGAACAGCACGAACGTGACGGCGAGCGCATACAAATAGGCCGTACGCCCGAAAATATCGAAGCGGAACAACCCGAGCACCGGCGCGACCTCGATACCCTGCAAGCCATCATCGCCGCCGGTAAGTCCGCTCTGCCGGTGCACGACGTCGTTCAGGATCAGATTGAGCCCGAGCGTCACCATCAACAGCGCGATCCCGCTCACGCGTTGGATCAGCCGGCCCGTCAGCCAGCCGATGACGCCCGCCAGCAGCGCGGCGATCACCAGCCCGCTGATCGGCTCGATCCAACCGAACTTGCCGAGATAACCGGCAGCGTAGCCGCCGATGCCGAAGAATGCCGCATGGCCGAGCGAGGGAATGCCGCGATAGCCGAGCAGCAGATCGAGCGACATCGCGAACAGGCCCCAGATGACGATTTGCCCGTACAACGGCAGGTTCGCATCCGGAACGAAGAACAGCCCGACCAGGGCGACCCAAAACAGGATCTCCCAAACGCGCCAGCGCGCCAGCCCCGCGAAATATTGGCTTGCCGGTGTGGACCTGTCGGTCGCAGGCTCCGAGATCGTGCTCATGCGCGCCGGCCCATGAGCCCGTGCGGCCGCCACAACATGACCAGGACGGTGATTGTGTAGATCACGAAGCCACCAATCTCCGGCGCATAGTATTTGCCCGCCACATCGGCGACCCCGAGCAAGAGCGCGGCAACCAACGTTCCGGTGATGGTGCCCATGCCGCCGACCGAAACGACGATCAGCAGGTACACCAGATAGCGCAGCGGAAAGTTCGGGTCGATGCCGAGCAGGTTGGCCGAAAGCGCGCCGGCGAGACCGGCCAGGCCGCCGCCGATGGCGAAGGTGACCGCGAAGACAAGCTCCGTGTTGAGCCCGCACGCGCGAGCCACGCGCGCGTTATCCACGCAGGCGCGCACGCAGGCACCGAAGCGGGTGCGCTCGAGACCGAAGATCAGCACCAAGGCCAGCACCGCGCCAACCGCGACCAGGAACATACGGTAGCGCTCGAGTGTCAGTCCGAGCACGTCCTGCTGGCCGGTGAGCCAGGATGGCACCCTGATCTGCTGATAGGTGCCGCCCCAGAAATAGGTGACGATCGCGATCGACATGAAGATCAGGCCGAGCGTGAGCAGCACCTGGGTCAGGTCGTCGGTGCCGTAGAAGTAACGAAAGATCGTGCGCTCGACGACGAGCGACACCAGGCCGGCAACGACGAACGCGAGCGGAAGGCTGATCAGGAATGGCAGCCCCAGTTGCTGGGTGACGACAACCAGCACATAGCCTCCCAGCATGGAAAAGCTCGCGTGCGCCAAATTGACGAAATTCATCATCCCCATCGTCACCGACAGCCCGACCGACATGATGAACAAGAGCATGCCGTAAGCGACGCCGTTGAACAGCACCGTCGCAATGGTGGTCATGGGGATTTCTCGGTTTATCGGTAGCCCGGGTGGGTCCCGCGCGCGAGCGCGCGGGGGCCCTCGTCATTCGGGTCTACTTGAAGGCTTGGTTCGGCAGCGTTTCGATTTCCACGTTCTGCAGCAGGCCGTCGATCTTCTGGGCACGACGGATGTAGACATTCTGCGTAATATCACCGTTGCCCTTGTCGATCGAAACCGGCCCGCGCGGACTCTCGAACGACCGTCCGCGCACGAACGCCATGAACTTATCCGGATCGAAGCTCGTCCCGGCCTGTGCGTTGAGCCCGTCATACATGAGCCGCAGCGCGTCCCAATCGGCCACGTTGGTCCAGCCGATGC
Source organism: Xanthobacteraceae bacterium (assembly GCA_019241285.1). Taxonomy (GTDB): domain Bacteria; phylum Pseudomonadota; class Alphaproteobacteria; order Rhizobiales; family Xanthobacteraceae; genus JAFAXD01. The sequence goes on from JAFAXD010000576.1 coordinate 3,858, forward strand.
GCGGCGACTTGCCGTTGAGCGCGACGTAATCCTTGACGAACTCCTTGTTCAGCTCGCTCGGATGCTGCGTCGAGTAGATGCCGGTCGTCAGCACATCGACCGCGGCGTCGCCAATCGCGTCGACATACGGCTCGTCGGTGAGATCGCCTGTGCCCATGATTTTGACGCCGCTGGCCTTCAGCCCCGAATCGCTCGCGGCGCGCAAGGCGCCGAGGCTCGGCTCACCGATCGGCATGAAGATGAATAGCGCGTCTGGCTTGGCGTCTTTGATGCGCTGCATGTAGGCCGAGAACTCCGGGTTGCTGAGCGGAATCCGGACATTGCCGGCGGACGTCCCGCCCGCCTCGGCGAGCGCTGCGAGAAAGTACTTCTCACAATCGTGGCCGGGCGCGAAATCCGCCACCATCACATAGACGCGCTTCCAGTTATTCTTCACCGCGTAAGACGCGAGTGGCTTGCACA
>JAFAXD010000585.1 GCA_019241285.1 Xanthobacteraceae bacterium
TCATCAGGCCGATGGTGAGGACCAGCGTTGCCTTGCGGCCGTGGCGGTCCGCATAGCCGCCGAGCACAATGGCCCCCAACGGGCGCATGAAGAACGGCACCCCGAACGTCAAGAAGGTGAGCAGCAGAGAAATGGTCGGATCACCGGCCGGGAAGAACAGCTTTGAGATTGTCAGAGCGAAGAAGCCATAAACAACGAAGTCGAACCATTCGAGCGCGTTGCCGATCGAGGCTGCGAGAACCGCCATGAACCGGGAGCGTGCCTGGGATTGGGTGACCGCCACAGCTGTCATGTCGAGCCCCCTCGAGCATGCGGGGCATAATGTCCCCGCCGCTCCATATTGCCCCCGGCTCTGATCCGGTACAAACCCATTCCTCTTGGAGGCGGGCGTCATGGATGAATCACTGGTCGTTGTCGGCGGCTCTTATGCGGGCCTGCAGATCGCGTTGTCGGCGCGCAGTGCCGGTTTCGAGGGGCCGATCCTTTTGGTCGGCGACGAGCCGCATCTGCCCTACCAGCGCCCGCCGCTGTCCAAAGGGTTTCTCACCGGCAAAGTCGCCGAGAGTGCGCTGCCGATCCGGCCGCAGCAGGTGCTGGAGCAGAACCGCATCGAGCCGGTCCTGGGCGTGCGGGCGACCGCGATCGACCGGGCGAGCCGCACGGTTTCCCTGTCTGACGGACGCTCGCTGGCCTATGGCCGTCTCGCACTCGCCGTCGGCTGCCGCCCGCGCCTGTTGCCGATCACCGGCGCTGATCTCGACGGCGTGCTCTACCTGCGCACGCTGGATGATGCGATCGCCCTCAAGGCCCGGATGCCGCAGGCGCAGTCAGTTGCGATCATTGGCGGTGGGTTCATCGGGCTTGAGATTGCCGCCTCGCTCGTCATGCTCGGCAAGGAAGTGACCGTGATCGAGGCTTTGCCCCGCGTGCTGGCGCGTGCGCTCCCGGTGCGGGTCTCGGATTTCCTCACCGACGTGCACCGTCGCGCCAAGGTGACGGTGCGGACCGGAACGACGGTGCGCGAGCTTGAGGGCGCAGCGGGCCACGTGCGCGCGGTGCTGCTCAGCGATGGGACGCGTTGTCCGGCGGATTTCGTCATTGTCGGCATCGGGGTTTTGCCCAATGTCGAGCTCGCGGCCGAGGCCGGGCTTACCTGCCAGGACGGCATCGTGATCGACGAATTCGCCCGCACCAGCGATCCGACCATTGTTGCCGCGGGTGACTGCACCCGCCATCCCAACCGCTTCGCGCCCGCCGGACCCATCCGGCTCGAGTCCGTGCAGAACGCGCTCGACCAGGCCAAGACGGCGGGCGGCGCGGTTGTCGGCGCGCTGAAAGCTTATGACGCGGTGCCGTGGTTCTGGTCAGATCAGTATGATCTCAAGCTGCAGATGGTGGGGCTGTCCGAGGGGCACGATCAGGCGGTAGTGCGCGGCTCGCCCGAGGAGCAGAAATTTTCGGTGTTCTACTTCCGCAACGGCGCCTTGATCGGAATCGATTCGATCAATCGCCCCGGTGATCACATGGCCGGCCGCCAGCTGATCCCGGCCGGCGTGCCGCTCACTCCAGAGCAAGTTGCTGATCCGAGCTTCGACCTAGTGCGGTTCGTGACGGCCGCGCGCAAGGCCGCGCCGGCGCAGGCAGAATAGCCGTCGGATCCTGAAAGAGCCTCGCTTGATCCTTGTTCCCGTATTGGGAACATGCTACATCTGAGTATGCGAGTTATTGCCTGGAACACGCTCGTCGGCTTTTCGGGCAAGCACCCGGAGGCCAAGATTGCGCTTGAGCGTTGGTACAAGCTGGTCAAGGCCGCGCATTGGACCTCAACCGATGAGGTTCAGAGAGCAGCTCCAAAATCAAAGGTATTGAATCGCGAGCGGGTCAGGTTCGAAGTTGCTGGAGGAAATTATCGTCTGATAGTCGCCTTTGATTTCCGCAGGCAGGTCGCCTTCGTAAAGTTCATTGGGACGCATGCCGAGTATGACCGCATCGATGCCTTAACGGTGTCGCAATTCTAGAGGAGGCGCCTGATGGAAATCCGACCTATCCGTACTGACGAAGATCACCGAGCGGCGCTCGCTGAAATTGATCGCTACTGGGGGGCATCAGAGGGCACTGAGGAAGGCGATAGACTCGACGTGCTCCTCGCACTTGTCGAAATCTATGAAGAGAAGCGATGGCCGATCAATATCAATGAGAACTTCGATCCGGTCGATGTCCTTAACTATTCAATTGAGGAACTTGGCCATACCCAAGCGGAATTGGCTGAGCTTTTGGGTTCGCGCTCGCGCGCGTCCGAAATTCTGTCGCGCCGCCGTGCACTGACTGTGGATATGATCCACAAGATCAGTGAAGGATGGAAGATCCCGGCTGATCTTCTCGTTCGGCCATACAGAGTCGAACAAGCGGCGTAAGATGCTGAGCATTCGCTCAACCGCGGCTATTCCAAAGCTCCTTGAACTGCGTCGCGACCACATCCTCATAGCGCGCGTCGTGCTCCAGAATTCCGACGTCGCGCGCGAACTGGTTCATTCCGGCGACGAACTCCGGTGAGATCGTCGCGTCGTAGAACGGCAGGTCGCGGCGGATCAGGTCGGTGATCAGCGCGGCTGCATCGGGCGGAAAGACTTTCCGTCCAACCTCGCCGGCAAGCTCGACGTTCTGGTGCAGCGCTGCCTGTGTGTTGACGATCGCGCGTACCGCGCCGGCCACCGCTTCGGGCGCGCGCCCGATCAACGCATCGCTGGTGGCGATCGATGCCATGGTGAAATTGAACGCGGATTTTGGCCCGTCGCCGCGGCGCACGTCGAGGACAACGCTCCCGACGCCGCGGCGGACGGCGACTTCCGCCCCCATGCCGTTGGCCCAGAAGCCGTCGATCTTGCGCTCTTCCAGCGCCTTGGCAGCGGTCAGACCGAAGTTGACGGTCGTGCCGACCGCGCCCGGAACCGGCGCTATGCGCACGTCGTCGCGCGTGAGATCGATGCCGGCTGCGATCAGCAGACGGCGCAGCCCCATGTCCACCCATGGCGCTGCGCCGATGCTGCGGCCTTTGACGATGTCGATCTCGCCGCGTTTGGGAGCGAGGTCGCTATGCATCACCAGGAACCAGTACATACCCTGCGCCTGGGCGCAGATCAGCTTGCCGCCGTGCCAGTTGGGAAACGCGGCCAGCGCCGAGTGCGCCGATCCCGCAACAAACTCAACCTCGCCGTCGCGCAACGCCCGATAGGCCTTGTCGACCGGAAATATCAGCTCGACGGACAGGTCCAGCCCCTCCTTGGCGAAGAAGCCGAGCCCGGCTGCCGCGACAGCCGGGAAATACGAGTTGGAGATCAAATCAGGGACTGCGATTTTCATGCAAAGCCTCGGTTAGTTAGTACTTGGGACCTCATCCTGAGGAGCTCGCGCGCTCTTGCGCGCGAGCGTCTCGAAGGATGGCCAAAATGAAAGCTGTTGCTTGTGGCC
>JAFAXD010000619.1 GCA_019241285.1 Xanthobacteraceae bacterium
CACCCCTTCGGCAAGGACGACCAGTCCCAGGGCATGACCGAGTGTAATGATGGATAGAGTAATCGAGCTTGAATGCGGGTCGATGGCAATTTCCGCAACAAATGACTGATCGATTTTGATCTTGTCGAGCGGGAAGTCCTTGAGCCTCGACAGTGAGGAATAGCCGGTGCCGAAATCATCCACTGCGATACGTACCCCGAGCGACCTGAGGTCACGCAACAACGCGATGGTCTGGGCTTGATCACCCTCGAGCCCACGCTCGGTGATTTCAAGTTCCAGCCGGCTCGGGGAAAGTCCGGTTTCTTCCAGCGTGAGCCGGACCAGATCGACCAGCTCTCGCCCCTGTCTGAACTGCATCGGCGAAAGGTTGATAGAGATCGCGAGCGGATTGCTCCATGCCACGGCTTCACGGCATGCCTCCCGCAGGATCCACCCGCCAATGGAAAAAATCAGACCGCCGTCCTCCGCCAGCGGGATAAACTTCGCCGGTGGAACCTCGCCACGAACGGGGTGCCGCCACCGCGCCAGCACTTCAAACCCGACCACAGAACGGTCGGTCGCGACCAGCGGCTGATACTCCAAGTAAAGCTCGTTGCGCTCGACAGCAAATCTCAGATCGTGATGTAAAGCGCGTCGTTCACGTAATTCGCTATCGGTTCGACGATCGAAGAAGCGGATGGTGTGCCGGCCGTCGGCCTTGGCGTACTCCATCGCGCTATCCGCATTGGCGATAAGGTCGGCGGGGTTATTGGCATCGCCGGGGAAAATCGCTACTCCCATGCTCGCTTCAAGGAGTAGCTTGTTTCCAGCAACATCAAGCTCTTCGCCGAGGCCCTCGAGAGTCAACCGGGCGAGATATTCGGCTGCCATGGGCTGTGGGGCTTTGCACACGATGGCAAACTCGTCTCCACCCATCCGTGCCGTGAAAGCGTCCTGAACCGCCTCCGTCAGACGCTGCGCAACCGCGTATAAGGCTGCATCGCCAACTTCTGTGCCGAACAGGTCGTTGACCTGTTTAAAGTGATCAAGTCCGATATAGACGACGGCCAATTGTTCCCCCAAAGCGCGCGCACGCTCCAGTGCTGCTTGCAGGTAGAGCTCGAAGGTGCGGCGGTTTGGCAGATCGGTCAACGGATCGTGATGCGCAAGATATGCGATCTGCGCCTGGGCTTTAATCCGGTCGCGTTCGGAAACCGCCTGCAGCTCCACTTCGGCGGCTTTGCGGAGGCCGATGTCTTCCACCACGCTCACGAACAGTTCGACGGTTTTATCAGGTGCTCTGATGCACCCGACGATTAAATGCGCCCAGACCAGGTTGCCATCCTTTCGGACGTAACGCTTTTCCATGTCATAGGTGTCGATCTCGCCGTCCAGGACTCTCCGGACTTGTGCGAGATCGGCCGCAAGATCTTCCGGGTAGGTGAGGTCCTGGAAGGTCAGGCGCTCCAGCTCATCGGCGGAATAACCTAGAAAATGACGGAGTCGATCATTGACCTGCAGCCAGGAGCCATTTGGCCTTAAAACCGCGATACCAACGGCGGCATTTTCGAAGGCTGCGCGATACTTGGCCTCGCTTCGCCGCAATGCGTCTTGCCCGGTCTCAGACAAGGTCTGCGGCAAGCGCGTGGACGTGGCGTCGAACTGCGAAGAACGAAAGAGCCTCCACGGACGCCAACGAAGTTTCGATATCAGCGAGGCGAACGGAACTATCGCCGGAATTCGGTACATAAGAGGCAATACTTGGCGTCCACACAGTCCTCGGCTGCCTGAGAGGCTGAACCCGAGTTGGCAGAGATATTATTACTGCCTCGATCATTTTGCCACCCGCGGACGTACCCCGGACGGCATGATGAAAGAAACGATTACGCCTATGAATATGAATACACGATGAGACTTCTTTGACAAAAATACATACAACGTAATAATGGGCGATCGGCACGCGCCTTAGATGACCTCCGCCAGGCTGTGGCCGTGCAGGTCGACACTCAGGCCCTGGAGGGCGATGTCATTAACCTCCCCGCCGATCGCCTTGAGGCTTTCCTCGCGGATTAACGACATCAGCCCGCGCCGCAGGGCGAGGAATTCCGACGACATCATCATCGACGGCTGGCGTGGGCGCTCGAGCGGGATCGCGATCTCCGCCTTGATGGTTCCGGGGCGTGCCGTCATGCAGTACACGCGGTCGGAGAGAAAGATCGCCTCATCGATATCGTGCGTCACGAACAAAACGGAAATCCTGAGACGCTGCCACATGTTGGTGAGGATCTGCTGCATGATCACCCGCGTCTGCGCGTCGAGCGCGCCGAACGGCTCATCCAGCAGTAAGACTTTCGGTCCTGTCGCGAGCGCGCGCACGATGCCGACGCGCTGCTTCATGCCGCCCGACAAACGTTCGGGATAATGGTTCTCGAACCCTAAGAGGCCTGCGAGCCCGAGCAGGGTGCGGGCTGCGCTCTCGCGCTTGTGGCGGTCGATCCCCTTCATCTTCAGGCCGAACTCGACGTTCTCGCGTACGGTCTTCCAAGGGAATAACGAATATTGCTGGAACACCATGCCGCGATCGGCATTCGGCCCTTCCACAGCCTCGCCATCGACCGTGACACGGCCGGACGTCGGCTTGAGAAAGCCGGCAACCGCATTGAGCAAGGTGGATTTTCCGCACCCTGACGGCCCAATGATCGATACGAACTCGCCCGGATTGACGTTGATCGAGACATCCATAACCGCTTCGACCGAGGCCTCGACCGTGTCGTAGCTCAACGAAAAATCGGCAACCTCGATGCGTCCTTTACCACCGGCCGGAGGCACCAGTTGCTCGCTCATCCGCGGCTCCACGGCATGACGACACGGCCGAGACCGCGGATCGCGGCGCTGGATGCCAATCCGAGCACGCCGATGCAGATCATGCCGAGCGCGATATCGGAGTATTGCACCAGCGAGTAGGCCTCCCAGGTGAAGTAGCCGATGCCGAACTGGCCGGAGATCATCTCGGCGGCGATCAGCGACACCCACGCCACGCCCATGCCGACCGCCAGGCCGGTGAAGATGTGCGGAGCGGCGCCGGGCAGGATGACGTGCCACAGCAGCGCCGACTCCTTCGCGCCGAGGCACTGTCCGGCGCGGATCAGCACCTTGTCGATCGATTCGACGCCGTGGATGGTGTTGAGCAAGATCGGGAAGAACGACCCCAGGAAGGTGATGTAGACGATGCTCGCCTCGTTGTTCGGCCACAGCATGATCGACATCGGCACCCACGCGATCGCCGGGATCGGTCGCAGCACTTCACAGATCGGCAGCAGGAGCCCCCGCACCGGCCTGTAACGTCCGATGAGCAGTCCCAGCGGCACGCCGATCGCGGTCACAATCGAGAACCCGAGCAGGATGCGGCGCAGGCTG
>JAFAXD010000176.1 GCA_019241285.1 Xanthobacteraceae bacterium
CTATCTCCTTGCGATCAACATATTGGTTGAGTCGTGTTCATTCCGGCCGGACCAGGACCGGGATTGATTTCGCCGCCGGCGTCTTGCTTTGCACGTCGTTGAAATCGAGCGGCAGCAACGGGTTGGTTTCCGGGTAGTAGGCGCCAATCGAGCCTTGCGGAATCGCGTAGGGCAGCACCTTGAAGCCACGCACGCGACGGCGCTGTCCGTCGCTGGCGATGGATTCGAGTTCCACCAGCGAGCCCGGCGCAATGTTACGTTGTTTCATGTCGTGCTCATTCATGAACACGACCATCCGCCCGCCGAACACGCCGCGATAGCGATCGTCCAGTCCGTAGATCGTGGTGTTGTATTGGTTGTGGCTGCGTAGCGTCGTCAGTCGCAGGACCGATTTGTTGGCGACTGCGGGATCTTCCGCCACGCCTACGAAGATCAAGAAATTGGCCCGGCCGGTCGGCGTGTTCCAGACGCGCTCGCGCGGTGGGATGTGCAGGTGGAAGCCGCCCGGTTGACGGATGCGCTTGTTGAAATCGTGAAACAGGTCGGGAAAAACCGCCTCGATCCGATCGCGGATCACGTCATAATCGGCTTCGAACGCCGACCAATCCACGCCGTCGGCTGGCAACGTCGCTCTGGCGATGCCGCAGACGATCGCGACTTCGGATTTGAGCTGATCGCTCGGCGGATGCACCAAGCCGGACGAGGCGTGCACCATGGACATGCTGTCTTCCACGGTGATGGCCTGGCGCCCGGTCGCCTGCATATCGATATCGCTGCGCGCGAGGCAGGGCAGGATCAGGGCCTGCTCGCCATGAACAAGATGGCCGCGGTTGAGCTTGGTCGAGACGCCGACTGTGAGCCGCAACCGTCGCATGGCTGCTTCGGTGATCGGCTTGTCCGGAACGGCGGCGACGAAGTTGCCGCCAAGCCCGATGAAAACCTTGGCTGTGCCTGCAATCATCGCCCCAATGGCATCGACGACCGCATGGCCGTGGCGTTGCGGCGGCTTGAACCCGAACACTTTCTCGATCTGTTCGAGCAACTCCGGCTTGGGCTTCTCGTCGATGCCCATCGTCCGATCGCCCTGCACGTTGGAGTGCCCGCGCACCGGACAGATGCCGGCGCCCGGCCGCCCGAAATTGCCGCGCAGGAGCAGCAGATTGACGATCTGCTGGACGTTTTCCGAACCGTGCCGGTGCTGGGTAATGCCCATGCCGTAGCAGACGATCACGGCTTTCGCTTTCATGTAGATCGCAGCCGCGCGCTCGAGCTGATCCCGCGTCAACCCTGAGACGCGAACGATATCGTCCCATGACGTCCGCCGAAGGTCGTCGGTAAACGCCTCAAAGCCATGCGTGTGCTCGGCGATGAAGTCGAGATCGAGAATCGCGATACCGTCCGTACCGGCGGCGTCATGGGTTTCAAGAATAATCTTCATGATGCCTTTGAGCGCCGCGATATCGCCACCGACGCTGACCTGGCAGTACTCGCTGGCAATGCGCGTCGAGCTCAGCGTTACCATTTCGACTGGGTTCTGCGGGGCGGCAAAACGCTCCAGCGCCCGTTCGCGCAACGGATTGAGCACGACGATCGGCACGCCGCGGCGCGATGCGTTGTGCAGCGACGTCAGCATGCGCGGACTGTTTGTGCCGGGATTCTGGCCGATGATGAAGATCGCGTCGGCATGCTCGAAATCGTCGAGCAGGACCGTGCCCTTGCCGACCCCGATGCTCTCCGGGAGCCCGACGCTGGTCGGCTCGTGGCACATGTTGGAGCAATCCGGAAAGTTGTTGGTTCCGAATTTGCGGACGAACAGCTGATAGAGAAACGCCGCTTCGTTCGAGGTACGCCCCGATGTGTAGAATTCGGCCTCGTCCGGGCTATCCAGCGCGCGCAACTCGCGTCCGATCAGCGCAAAGGCATCGTCCCAGGCGATCGGCACATAATGGTCGCTCGCTGCATCGTAACGCATGGGCTCGGTGAGCCGGCCCTGCTCTTCGAGCCAATAGTCGCTGCGTTGCTCAAGTTCGCGCACGCTGTGCGCGGCGAAGAACTCACGCGTCACGCGCCGGCTGGTCAGCTCGAAAGCCACCGCCTTGGCGCCGTTTTCGCAGAACTCGAACGAGCTTGTGTGTTTGGGGTCGGGCCACGCGCATCCGGGACAATCAAAGCCGTCGGGTTGGTTCATCGACAGCAAGGCCTTGCCGCCTTTGCCGACGACGCCCTGCTCACGCAGCGCGTTTGCGGTCGCCCGCAACGCGCCCCAGCCGCCCGCCGGCCAACTGTATGACTCGAACCGCGGCAGCACCTCCGTAGCGTCAGCCGCTTCCTCGGGCGACTTCGTGTACGTTGGATCCGAGGTCGATCCGGGTTCTGTCGAGCTGACCATGTCAACCGCACCCATCCGATGTTGAAAGACCGCCCACTGGCGATGATGGGTGGTGAGTTTCGGGCACCAACCGCAGAACGGCTTGTTCAGCCTTGATGAAAGTTGGTTGCGTTTGCGCAATCCGTTGCGCTTCGTGCTTGGTCGCAGGAGATTTCAGTAGTGACCGCCGGTCGGACGGACTTTGCCGCGAAGCACCGAACGGTCAGCCAAGCGACTTGCTTGCAATTGCTATGTGCGCCAGCATCTTGCGCCACTTTGGCATCAATAACGAGCGCCAGCGGGCTACCCTTAAAATCAAGCCGGCACGTGCCTGCGTTCAGCGGGCGCTGATCGCTCATCGATCGCCGCCGACGCCATTGTCTGGAACACGCCGTCGCGGCGGACGAGCGCATGAAACAAGGCGGCGGCCACGTGAAGTAGGATAAGCGCGAAGAATGCGAAGGCCAAATAGAAGTGCGCGTTCCACAGCAGCGTATGCAGGCTGTCGCTCTGGGGCAGGATCGCAGGAAGATGCCAGCCTGCATATAACACAATCGGATAGGCGCCGGCCGACAGCATCCCCCAGCCCAGCAGGGGCATGGCGATCATGAGGGCGTACAACGCGTAATGCGATCCCACCGCTGCGAGCTTCATGGGCTGGGGCAGATCGGCGGGGAGCGCAGGAGCGCCGTAACGCACACGAACCACCAAGCGGACGAGGGCAAGCACCAGAATCGTGATGCCGAGCGGCTTATGGATTGAGACAAGAGTCAAATACTTCGGCATCACCGTCGACTCCATGCCGACACCGATAAACAGCATCGCCAGAACGCACACGGCCATGACCCAGTGCAGCAGGCGCTGCAACACGGTGAAACGGTGGAGGCCCGCGCTCATCACTTGCCTCCTGTCGCCGTACGGGGATAGTCCGGACCCTCTGCAGTGCGCAGATCATAGGACTTGGCGTAAGCGGCCGAGCGCGCGGCCGGAAAGGGGTCGTCGGATGTCCGCATTCCCGAAGGCAACACGGTCGGATCGAAGTTGATGTCGCGGCATGGTCCGTCGCGCTCGGCCTCGACGCGCTCCGCGGTGAGCGTTCCGACTTCGAGTTTGCGGCGATCGTCCGGCCAACGTTTCGTCGGATCGGCGGTCGGGTCGCCGGGATCAGCCACTGTCACCACCATGGTCCAGCGTTGCGGGGCGTTGGCGACGCGCTGGGCGATTTTCTGTTCCAGAAAATCGGCACCCAGTTTGGCGAGTTCGTCGGGTGAGATATCGACCGGTTGAGCCGCCGGCAGCAGCGACCAGCGCACGACGTGATCCGTCCCTGCCTTGTCGATGAACACAAAGCTGTTGAGGCTATTGAACTGCTCCTCCGCATAGCTGCGGTGCCAAGGCGCAGTTTTGGCCCAATCGCCGAATGCCGCGAACTCCGGATGGTCCCCGGCGAACGTCTTGATAGCATTCGGGTCCTTGCTCCCGGACGCGCGCAGCAGTTCGTAGAAGTCTTGCGGCGTTGCGACCGGAAACATCGGCGGATCAATCATGGCGCTCCGCCATTCCTGGCCATCCGGTGCCGAGATACTTATTCCCAAGCCGCGCACCCGAACCGTCGCATCTGGCGCGTTCGCCTCGGCGGTCCCAAGATTGAACCGCCCGATCACAGGGTATTGTCCGCGGACAAAGACTGGGGCGACGGAGAGTTCGGATCCGGCGCCCTTTGCTTCAAATATACCTGTGAAGCAGATCCCCTTCGCATGGTTGCGACGATGGCCGAGGGAGGGGCCGCCAGGAGGCGCCAACGCCGCAACCAGCTTGCCCGGCGTGAGCCGGTCTGGCGACAGCCATCCGGCCGTGTAGGCAAAGCCCACGGATGCGATGCCGATCACAATCGCAATCAGCGCCAGAGACCACAGCGCACCTCGCGGGAGTTCCAACATGGAGACCTCACTCTGTGTAATGAGTTCCCATCGAACAAAATAGTGACGAGCGATTTAGAAAAATTGACGCATGTTTCTCGGTCTTGCGCCGATCCTGAGCCCCAGGCAGTTCGCGCCTAGGAGGATTGCGTCTCAGACCGCTGCCT